>CAYPDL010000084.1:0-17927 GCA_964409475.1 uncultured Desulfobacteraceae bacterium
CAGGCCGGATTCAAAGCCGTCATCGATTGCATTAAGGCCTTTTCCGAGACGGACTTCACTCACGATCTCAAGAAGTTCGACGTCCCGACGCTCATCATGCACGGCGACGACGACCAGATCGTGCCAATCGGCGCCTCGGCCATGCTCTCGTCCAAGATCGTCAAAGGGGCCACGCTGAAAGTCTATCCGGGCTTGCCGCACGGCCTGTGCTCTACCAATAAGGACCAGATCAACGCCGATCTGCTCGCATTCCTCCAGACATGACGGCGATCTGGAGCGCCCGGTGTTCCAACCCAATCAGCACCGAGCGCATGGACTTGGATATAAATGGGGACATCCCTTAAGATTTTAAGATTTCCGGTTAGGGTAAGGCCATGAGAAGTATCTAGGCTGGCGGTCACGTCTGCTGTTGACTGTTGCCCTCTGAAACGACACATGAGCAGATCATTCAAATTGCAAAAATGGAATATTCGCCAAGCGAAAACTTACGCGGGGCATTAAAGAGATAGAGGAAGATGTCAATTAGCAGTCAACAGCAGACTTGACCCCCCCCCAATTTTCGATTTTTAAATTCGGTATTCGGGAAAATTCTTTTTCATTATTGGTTATAAGGGTGCAGCCTGTTGAAAGAGCATGAGCGGCGATTAACATGTCGAGAGAAGCAATAGGTGTTCCCTGCCTTTCTAAATGAACTCTAAGATTGCCATAATATTGAGCAGCATCATCACCATAAGGCAAAATCTCCAGTGGTGCCATAAACTGCGTCAAAGCCATTTGGTTCTGTTCGGGTTTTGAACTTTTTGAAACACCGTATAATAGTTCACTCAGTGTGATAGAGGAAATGCCGATTTCGGATATATCGGTACGGAGAAATCGATCTATTACAACTTGTGGTTTTCTCTTAATGATATAGATACAGATATTTGTATCAAGCATGTATTTCATTAGAGCTCTTCCCGAAAATCCTGATTGGGTTGATCTCTTTCGTTCATAAAGTCATCAGTGAACTGGTCAAGAGAATTGACTAATGAGGACCAGGGGTCATCTTTTGGTAAGAGGACAACCATTTTGCCAATTTTTTTGATATAAACGTCATTTTCGGTGAATCTATAATCTTTTGGCAACCTTACAGCTTGGCTACGGCCATTAGTGAATATCTTTGCAGTCTGCATTATATTCCTCCAATTGTCATTGATAGATACTGGAGTATATATCATTAAGGTCGGAATGTCAATATCTTAAAAGAAGGTAAGCCAGCAGAACGTTTGGTGGTCATGGAAGTTAAGGACTGCTCAGTTGTAGTTCGTGAGGAACAGCCACCTGATATTATCGAGCATCTGAGTATTATGATGGACGGTGCCCGCTTTTGGAACGGGCAGACGGGACATTTTCATATGAATGCTTATTTTCAGAGATATTTGTCAAAAAAAATGAAAAAACTTCAGTTTATTGACTTAAGTCAATGCGCTTCTCTTTTTCATTCCTCATAATGGGGGCAAGCTCGAACACGGAACAGGCAACACCGCAACCGAAAACCAACCATAGAGCGCGAAAGGAGAAAAGCCATGTTTTGTTTTCAGTGTCAGGAAACGGCAAAGAATCAGGGATGTACTGTAAAGGGGATGTGCGGCAAACCCGAGGAGACCGCCAATCTGCAGGACCTATTGATTTATGTCCTGAAGGGGATTTCTATTTACGGGGAAAAGGCCGCCGAAGTCGGCGTATTCGACAAAAAATGGGGAAAGTTTATTGCAGAGGCCCTCTTTTCAACCATTACGAATGCGAACTGGGATGATGAGAGATTTATCGCTCTCATCAAAAAGGCCTTAAGCGTCAGGGAGTCGGTCAAAGACGCATTTCTGGCCGCCTACAAGGAGAAGAACGGGACGGGATTTTCAGGCGACCTGCATGATGCGGCCGTCTGGTTCTCAGATGATGCGGCAGCGTTCAAGGAAAAGGCCAAAGAGGTCGGCATCCTTGCCACAGAAAATGAGGATATCCGTTCCCTCAGGGAACTGCTCATTATCGGACTGAAAGGGGTGGCGGCCTATGCCGATCATGCGGCCATCCTGGGATTTGAAAAGGACGATATCTACCGGTTCATGATGGAAGCATTGGCCTCGACCACCAGGGACCTGTCTGTGGACGAGATGGTGGGCCTGGTCATGAAATGCGGGGAGACGGCCGTGAATACCATGGCGCTACTGGACGAGGCCAATACAAGCACCTACGGCCATCCCGAGATTACCGAGGTGAATATCGGGGTCCGCAGCAATCCGGGGATCCTCATCAGCGGGCATGACCTCAAGGATATGGAGGAGCTGCTGAAGCAGACCGAGGGGACCGGAGTGGATGTCTATACCCACGGCGAGATGCTTCCGGCCAACTATTATCCGGCATTCAAGAAATATGACCACTTCGCCGGGAATTACGGGGGCTCATGGTGGCACCAGAACCAGGAATTTGAATCCTTCAACGGGCCCATCCTCATGACGACCAACTGCATTATCCCGATCAAGAAGGAAAATACCTATCTGAACCGGATCTTCACCACCGGGATGACCGGATATCCGGGGGCCGTGCATGTCCCGGACAGGCCGGCGGGCGGCGCCAAGGACTTCTCGCAGATGATCGCGCTGGCCAAGACCTGCCAGCCCCCCACTGAGATTGAAACCGGGAAGATCGTGGGAGGTTTTGCCCGCAACCAGGTGCTGGCACTGGCGGACAAGGTGGTGGATGCCGTCAAGTCAGGGGCCATTCGGCGCTTTATCGTCATGGCCGGGTGCGACGGCCGACACAAGACCAGGACCTATTTCACCGAGGTGGCCCAGAAGCTTCCGAAAGACACGGTCATCCTCACTGCGGGCTGCGCCAAGTACCGGTACAACAAGCTGGACCTCGGGGATATCGGCGGCATTCCACGGGTCCTGGATGCAGGCCAGTGCAACGACTGCTATTCTCTGGCCGTCATTGCCCTGAAACTGAAAGAGGCCTTTGGCCTGAATGACATCAATGAGCTTCCCATCTCCTTTGATATCGGGTGGTATGAGCAGAAGGCGGTCGCGGTTCTGCTGGCCCTTCTGTATCTGGGCGTCAAGGGGATCCGCCTGGGGCCCACCCTTCCGGCCTTTGTCTCGCCTACGGTTCTCAATGTGTTGGTGGACAAGTTTGACATCAAACCCATCACCGAAGTGGAGGCGGACATCGAGGCCATGATGGCCGGGAAATAGGAATTAGGGATTGAGGAATTCAGCGATTGCGACGTGTTATATGAACTGGAAACGTGAAACTGGGGATATCATGATCCCGGTTTCGGGTTCCCAAATGACCTCGGCCTCTGGCCTGTGACCAGTCAGATCAGGCAGAAACTCCCTATAAGGGAGAACGTCCAACATCGAACATCGAACGTCCAACGTCGAATGAACCAGCGACGAGCAACCAGTAACGCACAACGAGGAACCCTGAACCTCTGAAACTGAAGTTTCACAAGATAAGCGCATGGGGTCGATAGGGTGATCGACCCAACGAGAGCCTACGCGGCAGATCGCGCAGACAATCACAAACCCAATAAACCCAACGAACGCAACGAACTCAATTAACCTGAAGTTTCATATGGGGAGAAGAGAGATGAAATGCCCAGGACAGGACAGCCAGTACTGGAAACCGGGGGCCATCTTTGAGGTCAAGTGCCCCAAGTGTGGGAGTGAAGTCGAATTTTTCAGGGATGACCCGACCCGGAAGTGCCCCAACTGCGGTCATCGCTTCCTCAATCCAGGCCTTGATTTCGGGTGCGCCTCCTACTGCCAGTATGCGGATCAGTGTATCGGGAACCTCCCCCCTGAACTCCTGGCCCAGAAGGAGGACCTGCTTAAGGACCGGGTCGCCATTGAGATGAAGCGCTATCTGAGGCAGGACTTCAAGCGGGTCGGGCATGCCATCCGGGTGACCCGATACGCCGAGCAGATCGGCCGGGAAGAAGGGGGCAATCTGGCGGTCATCCTGTGTGCGGCATATCTTCAGGACCTGGAACCCGGATCACAAGACAAAGAGGCGACCGCCGTGGCACGAGAGATCCTGACGCGACTCGGGGCCAAAGAGACGCTGGTGGATGAGGTGTGCGACATGATCGCCCGTCGCCATGATGAGCCGGGGGAAAATGATGCAATCAACCTCAAGGCCTTCCACGATGCCGATATGATTGTGCGGCTGGAGGAAAGTCAAAAGGAAGATCCGGACGATAAAGAGGACCTGGCCCGTATCATAGAGACGTCGTTTCTGACCGAGAGCGGGCGTAACCTTGCAGGGAAAAGGCTTTTGGAATAGGACGCAGATTGCCTCGGACAAGCGCAGATATGTGTTTAAGATGAATATCGTGCATCTTGAAAATCTGTGTTCATCCGCGTCCAGACAGCATGGCGAAAGGATAATCTCATGAAGGTAATGCGAAAAATAATCGAAATCGATGATGAACTGTGCGACGGGTGCGGCCAGTGCGTGCCTTCCTGTGCCGAAGGGGCCATCCAGGTGGTGGACGGAAAGGCCCGTCTCGTGGCCGAAAAATACTGCGACGGACTGGGCGTCTGCATGGGGGACTGCCCACAGGGGGCGCTCAGGATCGTGGAGCGACAGGCCGAGGACTTTGACGAAGAGGCGGTGGAACAGTACCTCAATGAAAAGCCAGTCGAACCGGAGCCGGTCCCCATGGCCTGCGGGTGTCCCTCCACCCAGGTCCAGACCTTTCGTCCGATGGAATCCTCCGGGGAGGAGACTACGGCAACGGACCTCCAGGCCAGGACAGCATCCTCCCTCTCGCACTGGCCGGTGCAGATCAATCTGATCCCGGCCAATGCGCCCTTCCTGAAGGGGGCCGATCTCCTGATTGCCGCGGATTGCGTTCCCGTGGCCTATCCCAATTTTCATCAGGATTTCCTGAACGGGAAGGTGATCATGGTCGGGTGCCCCAAGTTCGATGATGTGGAGGGCTACATCCGGAAATTCACGGAGATATTCAAGACCGCCGACATCAAGAGCATCACCGCCCTGGTGATGGAGGTCCCGTGCTGCTCCGGCCTGCCGGTGATTCTTAACAGGGCCATGGATGCGGCAGGCAGAAGGATTCCGTTGGAGCAGGTGATGATCAGCACCCGCGGGGAGATCCTGAAAAGAGGGAAGCTTGCTGCACAATGGAGTGGAGTTGAGTCGTTTCAATAGTAAATAGTCAATAGACAATGCGGTCTCATGTGAGCACCTGATGAAGAAATTGAATCCGGAACATATCGAGGCCGTTGCCGGCCGCGTCAATGCCTGTCCCTATTTCAGACTCCTCTCCATGGAGATTGTTTCCCTTGGGCCCGGCAGGTCTGTTTTAAAGATAGACGTACAGGAGAAGCATCTCCAGCCTTATGGAATTGTCCATGGAGGGGTCTACTCCTCCATGATCGATGCTGCCAGTTTCTGGGCCAGCTATACGGAGATTGAAGACCCTCTTGCACTGACCACCGTGGAAATGAAGTTGAACTATCTTGCCCCGGCAAAAAGCGGTGTTTTCACGGCAGAGGGAAAGGTGGTGAAGACCGGAAAGACCATCTGCCTGAGCGAGGCCCTCATCTCAGACCAGAGCGGCCGGCTCCTGGCCCACGGCACGACCACCATGCTGGTCCTTAAGTCCTTGCAGTTGCAAGGCCAGTCCGGTTTTCCGCCCAAGTTTTTGGATTAGGCCGTTGCCGGAGCTCCAAGGAATGTCCGGGCAATCTCCTGTGCCAGGAGGGGGGCGTTTCCAGCAGCCCGGTTGTTGATGATAACCGTGATGCGGGTTCCTGCATCTATGGCCGCCGTGATAATCCGTGTTGTGTCTTCCACCATTCCCGGGCTCTCCATACCGCTCACCAGCTTATTAAAAGGATGGGCCCGTGCATAGGCGTCCTCGTACCGCACGCCCCTCGGGGTCATCAGGCGGATAACCGCGCTCCTTCTATTGAGAAACCGCCTCCCTGCCATGATAAACTGTTTTGAGAGGGGAGGAAGCCATGTCCAGTGGGACAGGACCTGCCCCACCCCGTATCTTTCCAGGACCTCAAGGACAGGTCCGGTCAGCAAGGCTTCGGTCCGAAGCTCCACATGGTAGCGATCATCCGCTGGAATGGCCTTGAAAAAGGCCTCCAGGGCCGCAGCCGCCTCGCGCGGGGGCGTCCGGCTGTCCTTTCGCTGGTATTCCTGCTCAAAGACAATGGCGTCAAGCCAGGGATCCAACAGCTCGATGGCCGGTTCATAGAACTGCCGGATAAATACTTGAGGGTTCAGATAGCCTTCGTTTTCAACATAGCCGGATCGGCGGTACAGGTTTTTCGCAAAAATGACCTGAGGCGCCTTCAAGACCAGTCGATCCCCGTTCTGAAGGTGCCGGCCATAGGTGTGCAGGAGGTGAAAGACCCGGGTCGGTTCCCCCCCGCTGTCCCGCAGGGGCGTATAGAAGGTAAAATCCAGTTCGAGCGTCCCGAAGTGCTCAAAATATTCCTGAACCGAGGCCACGGGAAGGACCTCTTCCACAAAGGCCTTTCCCCCCACCATCTTGGTCCGCCGGGTGACACCCTTGGCGTAGCGTTCCCGGGCATAGATCTGACCGATCCATCCGGCATACCGATCACTCGCGGTCCCTAAGACCAAGCCGGGATATAGGTCCCGGAACAGAAACGACGAGACACCGGCCATCTTCCCCGTGGCCCCCCTCATGTACCTGATCCTCTCAGGCCGCCTCCACCCTGCACGGAACATACCTGTGGAGCGGCGTGGCTGCGATCCTGTCCCTGTGCAGATTTCGGGTCAACAGGTTGACATTGACGCCATAGACCCCGCCATCGTACGCCATGCCGAATCCATGGGGGATCATGACCGTACCCGGGGCCGGTATGTCCGAGACCTCAACAGGTATCCTGGCCCTGGATGCCTCGGTAATGATCCATGCCTCTTCTCCGTCGCCGATGTTGAGCAACCGGGCGTCTTCCCTGTTTATGAGAAGGGTACAGACCGGTTCATGGTCATTCCATGCAGGGTCCCGCATGATGCTGTTGGCGGTATAGGGGAAATGCCTCCCTGCAACCAATACAAAGGGAAACGCCGCGTTTTTCAGGGCCGCCTTTTCCGACCCTGGTTCGATCTCCTCCATCCATCCGGCCAATTCCTCGATGTACAGGTGGATTTGCTTATCCGGGGTCCTCAGCTCTTCAAGGTTTCGATCCGGGTCCAATCTGCCGATCAGGATCCCTTCGGGATGATCCAGGAGCGCCTGAAACAGATCGTCCCCCAAAAACGGCGACACCTCGTAGCCGGCCCGGGTCAAGGCATCCACAGCATGGGGCGGATACATGAGCATCAGGCCCCAGACCGCTGCCAGGTGTACGGAATGAAGGGATGGCCCAAGGGTATCGGCCACCACAAAGGGGAGCATCCGTGCGGCCTCCCTGTCCTGCCCCATAAACTTGAGGAGTTCCAGGGCAAAGGCCTTTCTGTCTCCCCGCGCAGCCTCATACAGAGACGGGGGGATGTCCGGCATGAGTCCAAGTTCCCTCGCCAGCCGCAGGTAGATCTCCCCCTCCTCAAGGGGGTCCCCAAGGCTGTCGCAGGACGGATGCCGGAGTTGAAAATAGACCTCGGGAAAGGTGAGGCTGAAAAAGGTGGCATCCCATTTTTCAAAGGCCGATCTGGCCGGAAGCACATAGTGACTCAGCCGCGCGGTCTCTGTCATGGCGATCTCAATGGTGACCAGCAGGTCGAGCGCCTTGAACGCCTCGCTGTAGGCCAAGGTGTCGGCATAGGACCTGAGGGGATTGGATCCGCTGATGATCATTGCTCTGAGATGATCCTTATTCTCGGACAGGATTTCCTCCGGCACCACATTAGGGGGAAAGTACCCCATGATGGCGGGGATGCCGGTTTCCATGGTGCGCCACGTCCTCGGGTCCCGTTCATCGGAATGAGGCCCCATCGGCATCAGGTGTCCCGAAAACACGTTTCCTCCGGCCGTGCCGATACGGCCGCAGACCGCCATGAGGAGCATCTCGAGATACGAGTTCATGGTACTCTGTCTGTCCATCAGCAGCCCCAGGTCTGTCCTCATGGCGGTGGGCTCGGTGGCGTAGATCCGGACGACCTCCCTGACGTCGTCCACCGCGACCCCGCAGACCTCAAGCGCGGCAGCCACATCCAACCCCCTGAACCACGATGAGATCTTGTCGAATCCAAAGGTATTGTCTTCGATGTAGGTCCTGTCTTCCCATCCTTCCTGAAGGATGATGGCGATCATGGCCTTCAGGAAGAGGGCGACCGTGCCGATCCGGATCTGGATGTGTTTGTCCGCCCTCCGGGCGGTCTCACTCCGTAAGGGGTCTACCACAATAAGCTGCTTTTCCGGATCTTTTGCAAACTCGTTGATCCTGCTCCTGGCCCGGTTGACGCCTGCATTACTCACATAGCCGTTCCAGCCGATCACCAGAAAATTCTTCGCCTGATCCAGATCCGGGACCAAATGGAGGTGTTGCCTGCCGTAGGCCCTGCCGTTGACCCAGAAAAGCCCGGTTAATTCCTGCGCCAGGGGCGAGTAATGGTACTGGGAGCCCAGTGATGTGAGGAGGGTCCGGCCGAAACCGGTCTCCATATGGCTCCCCTGTCCTCCGCCGCCCATATAGGCCAATGAACGCGGACCATGGTGCCTGAGGATCTCCTTCAGCCTCTGGGCAATCTCGGCCATGGCCTGGTCCCAGCCGATCTTCACAAACCGATCCCCTTCCCGCTTCAGCGGATGGGTCAGACGCTCCTTATGGGCCTGGTAATGCGCGATTCGGGTCCCCTTTCGGCAGATATACCCGCTGGTCCTCGGATGGGCCTTATCCGGCCTCACCTTCACAATCCGGTTTCCCTCTGTCTGTACCTCCAGGCCGCAGTTGTGGTAGCAAAGCGCACAAAACGTCCTTTTCCATCCCGCCATATCTGCCTCCCTGTTTTCCGAAGCCATTGTTGTAGGAGTTGCCGCCCCCTTCTCTGTCACGTATGAAACTTCATTTTGGTTACGGGTTGCTGGTTGCTCGTTGCTGGTTCATTCGATGTTGGATGTTCGTCCATATGAGAAGTTCCTGGCTGATCTGACTAGCCACCGGCCAGAGGCCTCGCTTGTTAGTAACTTATTTTCTGGTTATCTGTCACAAAAACCGAGAGAATCATCTTTCCCTCTTCGTGGCTTTGTGGCTCTGTGTGATATTTTTTTTGGTTGTGATCATGCCCTTTCAGCCTTTATTCCCCAAAAATCAAAAAGAATCAACCCTTGTGAAAGGGGGTGAAATACGCTACTTGTCTTGATCTATATCCGTATTTCCTAAAAGAAGCTGAGGTAAAACAACTGTATAGGCTACGGGATACACACTGGAATATTGCCGGTAATCAGTTAGCCGCAAACGTTATTCAAAATGATATTCGCCATTATGTAAAGCCATAAGAAATGTCACTCCATTCTTACTGATGCTGGCAAGGAATATCCCTCTGGTTATCGGGGACAATCCTGCTACGGCCCTGCATCCCCACTGTCCATGCCGGACCCAAAAAAAAGGAGGCCTTAAACTCAAGGTCTCCTTTTTTTATTGGTAATGCGTTTATGTTTAGAACAGTCCGCTCACCTTGCCGGTGTTCACATCCACATCCACGCGCCTGAAAGCAGGGTTGGATCCGGTGCCGGGCATCAGACTGATCGTCCCCGCACACGGGCAGAGGAATTTGGCGCCCGAGTAGATGAGCACGTCGCGGATGGGAAGGGTCCATCCCTTGGGAACGCCCTTGACTACGGGATCGTGGGTGAGGCTGAGGTGGGTTTTGACCATCATGGTGGCAAAATCGGCATATTTGGGATCGCTCTCGAGCATCTTGGCCTTGGACTCTGCCTCGGGGCTCCACGAAACGCCGGCCGCACCATAGACCTCTTTGGCGATCAGGTCAACCCGGTCGCGCAGCTTCATCTCCAGCGGATACAGGAACTTGAAATCGGTTTTTTCGTTGCAGGCGTCGATCACCGCATCGGCAAATTCCAGGGCGCCGTCGCCGCCCAATTCCCAGTGTTTGGATTCCGCACAGCGGGCCCCGGCCGCCTCTGCGGCCTTCCGTACGATCGCACATTCGGCATCCGTATCCGTATAGAAACGGTTGATGCAGACCACCGGGTTGATCCCGGACTTGCGGATGACGCCGATCATGTGGACCATGTTTTCGCAGCCTTTTTCAACCAGTTCCAGATTTTCTTTGGTGTATGCATCGGGGAGGGCAATGCCCGCTACCACCTTGGGGCCGCCGCCGTGCATCTTGAGCGCCCGGATGGTGCTGGTCAGAACGGACACGTGGGGCTTCAGACCGCTGAACCGACACTTCACGTTCCAGAATTTCTCAAAACCGATATCCGCAGCAAATCCGCTCTCGGTCACGTGGTAATCAAACAGCTTTAGGCCGACCCTGTCTGCAATGATGGAGGACTGACCCACTGCGATATTGGCAAAGGGTCCGGCATGCACCATGCAGGGATTGTATTCGGCGGTGCACATCAAGGTTGGGTTGATCGTATTCCGCATGAATGCGGTCATGGCATTTCCGACCTCTAAATCGCCCGTGGTCACCGGCTTTCCTGCCTTGTCAAAGGCCACAGTGATATTGTTCAGCCGCTCCTTCAGGTCTGCCAGGTCCCTGATAACGGCGAGGATGGCCATACACTCGGAACCCACGGCGATGCCGAACTTGGACTGCATGGTAAATCCGTCCATGCGGCCGCCGAGGCCGATGACGATATTTCTGAGGGACTGGGCGCAGAAGTCCATGATCCAGCCCAGTTCCACCCGGGTGGGATCGATGTCGAGACGACGCATGCCGGTCAGTCTTTTAAGCTGTTCGTCATTGTAATTGCGCTCGTGCTGCATACGGGAGGTCATGGCGACCATGGCCAGGTTGTGGGCGTTCATGATGTCATTGATGTCGCCGGTAAGCCCCAGGGAGAACTCGGTCATGGGGATCAGAAGCGAGTTGCCGCCGCCGGCCGCGGTTCCCTTGACGTTCATGGTGGGACCGCCGGAGGGTTGCCTGAGGGCGCCGCCGACGTTCACGCCGCGTTTGCCCAGACCTTCCATGAGACCGCAAGAGGTGGTGCTTTTGCCTTCACCGAGGGGGGTCGGGGTAATGGCCGTCACCTCGATGTATTTTCCATCCGGCTTGTTCTGTAACCTGTCAATGATTTTAAGAAAATCAAGTTTGGCCAGCCTGCCCATGGGGAGCATCTCATCCTTTTCAAGACCCAGCTTGTCTCTCCACTCATCAGGTGTCGGCATACTTTTTTCCGCCGCCTCGGAGATTTGCCAGTCGGCCATCTTTACTGCGTTGTAAGCCATTTTGTTCGTCCTCCTTAATGAAATGATGTTATTTTGGTTCGGAACTTGTATCCTCACCATGTTGATATACAAAAAGCCTCTTCGGCGATTTTTCTGAAGAATGCCCTCCGTATCATAAAAAAAATGAGTCGTCAAGCAATCTTGTGAAATTTTGAACTTTCCCTTGATCGGAATCTGTCGCCCGGTTATTATCTCTAACGCAGGCCCTTGGCCGCCACCAAAGATGTCTCACTGAACGCCACAAAGATTTTTTTGTTTTTGAACAGGATGTTAATCAATAACGCATCGGTTCATTGATTCACCATGAAGATTGGGTGGCGCGGAGCGAAACCCAACGGCACACTGTTGTTGCCATGGAAAAGGCTGAAGAACAAGCGCTTGATCTCGCAGCCGAGAGAAGATCGAAAAGACAGATGAAGACGATTCGACAGGAACTGATTGATGTCCTGATGGACAGGGAAATGACTGCCATCGATCTTTCCCAGGAGGTGGGCATCCGGGAAAAAGAGGTCTATGAGCATCTCCCCCATATTGCACGCTCTGTGGCATCCCAGGGGAAGAAACTCGTGGTGGAACAGCCCCGGTGCCTCAAATGCGGGTTTGTCTTTGAAGGACGCAAGCGATTTACCCGTCCGGGCCGCTGCCCGAAATGCCGGGAGACCCACATTCAAAACCCGTCGTACACGATTCAGAGGCGATGACAGCTCGGTGTCCAGGGCTGCCTCTGGCGACTGGCCAATCGGATCGGGCAGAAACTTTTCACACGAGGTTTTCCCGCCGCAGCGGGATTCAGGTTTCGGGTTTCAGGGGTAACCAGCATTCAGTATCGAGATTGGATTGCAGGTTTTTTCAATCATCAATCATCAATCCAATGAAGTTTCATATGAGGAAAACTATGTCAGAGAATCAAACTGTTGGGTTTATCGGCGCCGGCAATATGGCGAGCGCCCTTATTAAGGGACTTCTTGAAAGCAACGTCTACGATCGCGAGCATCTTCTGGCGGCGGATAAGGACGAAAACGCGCTAAAACGGATGTCGGACAGCCTTGGGGTGACATCCTATCCCTCCAATCTCAAGGTGGCGTCTGAGTGTTCCATCGTGGTTCTCGCGGTAAAGCCGCAGCAGATGCAAGAGGCACTGGAGGAGATGAAGGAGGCGATCACCGATCGTCATCTGATCATTTCCATTGCCGCGGGGATACCTCTCAGGATGATCCGAGACATAATCGGAAAAGATATCCCGATGATCCGGGTCATGCCCAATACCCCGGCCCTTGTCCAGAAGGGGGTCAGCGCCCTGGCCCCGGGGGAGCTGGCCACGGCGGCGCACATGGATATCGCCGGAACGATCTTCGGGGCTGTGGGAGAGACCGTTCAGGTGGAAGAGACCCTGATGGACGCGGTAACGGCCCTGTCAGGGAGCGGTCCCGGATATGTTTTCAGGATCATGGAGTGCATGGCCGAGGCAGGGGTGGGCCTCGGCCTGAAACAAGAGACCGCGCTCAAACTGGTGGTCCAGACCTTCCTGGGAGCTGCCCATCTGGCAAGGGCATCCGACGATTCCCTGTCTGAACTTCGCCGGAAGGTAACATCCCCGGGCGGCACGACCGCCGCGGGCCTGGCCGTGCTGGAGGAAAAGGGCCTGAGAGACATGATCATAGAGGCCGTGAGCGCTGCGTGCACCCGTTCCCTGGAATTGGGAAAGAAGGAGTAAAGAAACGGCCACCGAAGACTCGGCGTTGGTTATTGCCGAGAGGGATCGGGCCTACGGCAAATTAGAGCATATCTTCAAAAAGCTTACCAAAGGCTTTTCTCATTTTATTGCCAATATCCTTGGGTGAATAAAAATCATCAGCTTCCGCCATAGTAATCTTTTTGCTGCATGTTAAGTCGGTTTCATAAAAAATTGATGCAAGTTCTTCACCTAACGTCTTATTTTCAAGCACTATTGCTGTCTCGCTGTTAAAGAACTCACTTCTTGGGTCAAGATTGTGCGACCCGACCAAACAAACCAGTTTATCAAAAACTGCATATTTGGCGTGAATTGTCCCCATTCCATTTTTCAGCTCTCCCTGCCATTCCCAGATTTCGACTTCAGCCCTCGATTCATTTTCAGCTTTCAGCGCATTGCGACTTATCACCTCAGGCTCATCATTAACCGATAATATCTCCTTGTAATAGTGACGGCTAAGAATTGTCATTTCTGGAACATCATTTGTATCAAGGCTGTTCGTTACAATCTTTACATTGGCTCCTCGTCTAACTGCGCCTTTAATCGATGCAATGAGGTTTTTGGAGGGAATGAAATAGGCATTGGCGATTAATATTTCACGTGACTCATTCAATAACTTCAGATAGGCTTGTGTTATGTAGGTCTCTCCGAGACGTGTTTGGTTTTGAAAAAACCGCGCTTTTACGGGTTTAAAATCAAGATCAAGTTTTCTGTTTGCAATCGCAACGACATTACTCATCAATTCGCTGTTGACATTGGGTAGTAAGCTATTGCAACTATTCGTCATGTTACATAATTTGTTCCATTCTTCCCAGGTTTTATTGAAATCAATAAGCTGATTTTCCTTGTCATTCCATAATCCTGTATAAGTTCTATCAAATGCAGTTACCATATCCTTTACGATACTGCCTTTTACAATCACATCTTGATCCCTCCAGAGTTTCTTGGGGTCTTTGTCGTTAACTCTAAAATATTCATTTGCAATATTACGCCCGCCTATAATGGCTACGCCATGGTCGGTTTCACCGTCGACAATCCACATCTTTTCATGGTATCTCTTATTCGCATTTAAGGGGTCGTATGGGATCTCTGCTTTATCGGGATCAATATCCAAAATATTTTTGCCATCAAGTGCATTTTGTATCATCTTTTTTAGAGGGGGTAACATTCTCACCCATTGCAGGAACAGCGCCTCATATCCCTCAACCGGAATATCGGCTCTCTGCAAGTCATAGTACATCATCTGATCGCGCCAGGCTGGGTTGGATAGTCCATCAATGATTATTCTTACATTAACCCCCTGCTGCCTTTTTTGTTTTAGAATTTCAGCAATGTATCGGCCGGATTCATCGCCTGAAAAGATAAGAGATTGAATTCTTATCGATTTCTTGGCGTTTCTGATTGTTGCTATTCTCGCGGCAAGGGAATCGCAGCCGTTCTGTAAGACTTCAATTTCACTATTTCCAAAGGCATGAACTTGAAACAGGTGTTTGTGCCCATATTCTTCAAGGGGGCTGCCAATAAAATGCTCACCCCCCAAAAAAACAGAATACTCAAAATTGCCTAAAAAATCAGTTTGTTGGGATGCCAGCTTATTTGCCGGGTCGGCGAGGAAATAAAAAGGCATTCGCATCGTCACCTCAACAGCGCCATCAGATCGGCATTCCTGCCCGATGATCTGTGCTTTTCCCAACATAGCCTGGACGCTTTCCTTATAGCGCTTGTCGCGGCTGACCATTTCCCCGACCAGCGTTGAGTGGTCTATTCTCACCTGGTATATGAGGGTGAGGAGTTTATACATGGCCATTTCAACGGCTGCCTTTTGTGCCAGGACGGCTGCCCCTTTTTTGTCAGGAAACCCATGCGGAAAGCCACCGATTCCTTTAGCTCGCAACATACCATTCGTCCAATCAATTTCGCCGACCTCGAGAATTTCAATATACGCCTTTTCGTGTTGCGCCGGATTATCCGGGGGGATTGGCGTTTCCAGGCCTGGGATGTTCGTAAGACGCTGCTCTACAATTGCTTTCATGTCTTGGAGACATTTCAGATCGGCGAGGGTCTGCGGATGGGAGGCATCGATTTCGAGGGCCGCTCTGGCAGATCGTATGGCCTCTTCCACCTGTCCATGTCGCATATGGTTCCGCATCTCCTCAACGAGTCTGTCGAACTCATTGTTCTGTAGCTCCAGGTTGGTCGGGGATGCGGCGGCCTTACGGGGGGCCAGAACCCCGGACGCCAATCCAGAGACATGGAGGCAAAAGACCGGTCCGACGTCAACAGAGACGATTTGCACAAATGGAGGAGTTGGATCAACCGGTAGGATAAGCAGGAAACACACCCCCATGGTTATGAAAAAGGACGAAAGCGATTTGTGGTGGAATCCTTTCATGCTCAGCCCTCCTTATTCACAGATGTGTTCTCGAAGCCAACAAGTTAGGGTATGAAGGTGATGTTCAACCTGATCCAGCGGATGGACGCCGGGCTATTCCGGCCTGCGGATCCTATCGACCCGGCGTATGGCCAGGAACTCAGGCGGGCGATCCAAAACGGGGTAGAGGTCATTGTGTACGATGTGATCATCGATCTTGAGGGAATAGAACTCAACAGGGAGATCCCGTTTGAAACCTGACCCGATGTCCCACGCATACGCGCCTGAAGCGGTATATAACCACTATCAAAATATCTCGCGCAACGTCGCAAAGAGCACCAGAATCCCTAAATCCGCAATTATTCAATCGACAATCACAAATCAACAATCAAAAATCCTAAAATCAGTTCTGGGCGTTGCCTTTTGCGATGGGTTTTATGGTGCAGAATGACCAGCGACTGCCGATGCCTCCCACCATCTGGACCCAGCCTGTGAACCTGTCCCCTCTGACCGCTTCGGCCAGTTTGGGACTGTACAGGGGGAACCAGGGGAGATCGTCCATGATCATTTTCTGCATCTCCCAGATGAGCTGTTTCCGCTCCTCCAAATCCATGGCGTCGGCGCTGGCGTCGGCCATTTTGTCAAAGCGGGGGTTGCTGTAGCCGCAGGTGTTCCAGCCGTTGGGCTTGTTATTTCTGGAGATGAAAAAATTTCTCAGATAGTCAGGATCCAACGAGAGGTTGCCGTAGCCCATTACAAAGAGATCGAATTGACGGCGTGCCTTGACCTGCTGGATGAGGGAGCCCAGGGGCATCGGCTTGGATGTCACCGGCATCCCCAACATTTTGAGCCACTCCTGGATCATGATCCCGATCATGGCCCGCTGGGGATCATAGTCAGCGGGGGGCGTGAGGATGGTAAATCGTTTCATGGGGCTGCCGTCAGGCATACGGATCTCTTCCCCGTTGGCCACCTTCCCATCGAGGGTGACGGGCGAGCGTTTCCACGTGTACCCGCCCTGGCTGAGGATCTCATAGGCCTTGCAGATCCGCTCTTCCCTTGAAAGCCCTTCCCCATATCTGGCGACATCCGGGTTATACCAGAAGGCATTGCTTGACGGGACGATGGAGTTTTCATCGCGTGCGTATCCCTGCAGGATTCTTGTGGTAATAAAATCCTTGTCCGTGGACAGGGCCACCGCCTTCCTGAAGTGGATATCGTCAAAAGGCTTTTCCCGAAGGTTGAATCCCACATAGTAAAGGGCGCTTTTCTCATTGGTGAAAATCCTGATGTCCTTGTCCTCTGCCAGATCCTGAAGATAGCCCTGCTGCAGCCCCCACCAGAACATGTCAATGCTCCCTTTCAGGAGGGCCAGGATGACTGCATCGGCCGTACCGAAAAACTTGAATATGATGCCGTCGATATAAGGCCCCAGGAGATATCCCGATATCTCTTTCCCCTCCCCGAAAAAATGCGGGTTCTTTTTGAGGCACAGGTAGGCCCCCTGGCGCCATTCCTTCAGGACGAATGGCCCGTTGCTGACCGGGTCGGTCACCTTTTCCCTGAGCAGTGCCAGGAGCGGTTTCTCCATTTTTTTCGCACTGCCGGCGATGGGCGCCCATCGCTTTTTCTGGACGATGGGCGTGGCGAGGGTCCTGGAGAGGAAGATGGCCTTGGGCTCCCTCAGGTGAAAGCGGACCGTGTGTTTGTCCAGGGTCTCAATTTTACTGATGAACTCCCAGTTGGACAGAAAGCGAGGGACCTTAAATTCTTTGATCAGATTGCCCGTAAAGGCCACATCCTCCGAGGTCAGTTCAGAGCCGTCCGACCACTTGGAAGGCCGGATCTTCACCGTATAAGAGAGGGCGGCCTTATCGAAAACCGGGTCATCCGCAGCCAGCCACGGAACCAGTTTCAGGCTCTTGGGCTCCCGGATATATAAGGGCTGATAGATCTGAGAGAGGACCTTGGTGGACCAGGCATCAGAGGCCAGCCATATATTGAGCGTTTTGGGCTCTTCCAGCAGACCGATGGTGATGTCTTCGTCCGCACGGGCCTCGGGCACTGAATGGACCGAAAAGATCCAGGCGCCTAAGACAAAGAGAATGCAGAGGGCATAGATGCGCGTCCTATGCGCCGGTTCCGGGCGGATGTCGTGGGGCATATGCATGGTTTCCTCCATGGTGTTCCGTAAGATGGGTTCGGGTCGTCTGTGTGAGATACCGCTTCATTGGAGCCTTGTCGGCTGAACGGCATTGTAGGATGTTTCGTAAGTTTAAAAAAGGATATTCGTTGCAGCATTGATATGGGCCTGACCAAAACTTCCATATAAAAATTGATTTTTCCACCAGGGAAAAGGAACTGAAAACCGCCGTCCTGCCCCTCAGAGGCGTGCCCGTGGTCACCCTTGAGCCCT
>CAYPDL010000085.1:0-17625 GCA_964409475.1 uncultured Desulfobacteraceae bacterium
CCCCACGGACCTGATACCTCCCGGTCTGGAACGCGAAGGGGTGCGAAACTTGAGTCCTTTTACTATAGCCGGATATCTGTTGACTGTCATACAAAAAATAGGCCGGGGGTTAAAAAGAGGCGCCCTTTCGTTATTGAGAGGTCTGGCCGATCGCCTGTTTCATCCTGTTTGACACCTCATTTGTGCTGACATAGGACTCAATCCTCAACCCCTTTTCCTCCGTGCCTCGGCTGTTCAGGAATAAAATGGTGGGGACCCCCCGGATCTTGTAACGCTTTAGAAGTGCCTCCTGATCCGGATGCCTTTGGGTCAGGTCCACACGAATGGGCAGGAAGCGCTTGCTCAGTTCCACAATCTCAGGGGCCGTGAAGACATTTCTCTCCATTGCCTTGCAGGGCCCGCACCAGTCCGCGTAGAAATCCATGATCACCGGCTGCTTGTCCCGGGCCGCATCAGCCAGCATGCCCATTTTATAGGGGATCCAGTGAACCCCTTCCACATGCCGGGGGGTGAGAAGGAAAAAGGCGATTGCCCCGGCGATCAGGACGGCGCCTAAGCCCTTTTTGACCTTTGAAAAAACAGGAGACCTGTGGCGTGTCCTGTCGATCCAGCCTAAGTGCACGCCGGCGGCCACGGAAATGGCAGTAAAGAGGATGATCCGCGCCGCAGGATCAGGGATCAGGGGTTGAATGAGATACCCTGCCATGCCCACCAGGACCCAGCCTAAGATTTTCCGGATCCATTCCATCCATCCTCCGGACATGGGGAGCCGTTCCAGTGCGCCTGAAAAAACCGCGAGCACAGCGAGAGGGAGGCCCATGCCGATGCTAAGGACAAAGAAATAGAGGAACCCCAGGAACGGATCTCCCTTCTGTCCCACATAGGTCAGGAGACCCAGGATAAATGGACCCAGGCACGGGGCCGCGACAATGCCCAGGGTCATGCCCATAAAAAAGGTCCCGAAATATCCTCCGAAATTCTTTGACGCCAGACGGGTCAGGCCGGATGGCGCCCGGATTTCCCAGAGACCGAAAAAGCTCGTGGCCAGGCCGACAAGTATCCCGGCCACTGTGATCAGAACGATCGGGTTCTGAAGGGCCGAGCCCAACATGGCGCCCGAAAGGCTGGCCATGACGCCCAAGATGGAATTTGTAAACGCGAGGCCGCAGATATAGACGATCCCCTGAATGATGATCCCTTTTCCGGTCTTCCGGCCTCTCCCCCCGAAATAGGAGACCGTGATCGGGATCAGGGGATAGATGCAGGGGGTCAGGTTGAGGGCCAGGCCGCCTAAAAAAATCCCGATCAAGGTCAGCCAAAGACCTGCCCCGGCCCCACCGGCAGGCGACGACTCGTCCGGGGCGGCTTCCTGCCCTGCGGGACCCGGAAGGCGCCCGCTCCCAGGTCTTGTGTCTGCTTTAGACGGCACAACGTTCAGGGAGAGTCTGACCGGCACGGTTTCAGGCGGGAGACAGGATGTGGAAGAACATGCCTGATAAGAGAACGTACCGGCTATTTCCTGTTGTCCTGCCGGAGCATCTTTGCTGAGGACAATTTGAGCGCTGACCTGGAATTCCCCGGAAAAGACCTCAATGGGGTCCTTTGCATATGGGAACTGTTTTTTCTCAGGGGCCGGGAACTGTATCTCTTTAACCGTAAATAGGGAAGAATCGGGAAAGGAAAGCCTTGTGGGAAAGAGCCCATCGTGGCCCGATCCGGCGCCATGGATATACCACAGGGCCGCGACCCGGATCCGGAAGCGGACAGGGTAGGATCCGCCGGCACGATAGTCGCCCATAGACCGGAGCGTCTCCACCTGGACCGTTGCGGCCCAAGAGGGGAGGGACCCGGCAAGAAAGAGGATCAGCAGTACGTGGGCGACTCGCAAATATTTTATTAGCATCGGATGATTCACGAAAGTCAAAGTCAAAGGTACCTCCTGGTTGTTTTCAATCGCAGCTCCATCCTACTAAGAGTTATCCAGGAGACAAAAGGTCGCAAAAAATCCTGAGAAATAATCAATTGCCCTGAAGCCTTAACCCAAACTCTATTTGTCTGCGGCTTTCTTACCCAGGGTGCTCCATATGTCCTTTGTTTCGCCTTTTCTGAAAACCGTGAGATGAATCTCCTGCCCGGGCGCCAGGCTCAAGAGTTTTCGCCTGAAGAGGAGAAAGCTCTCCAGGGGCTGCCTGTTCAATGCTGTGATGATATCATCCGGCTGGAGCCCTGCCGCCTCGGCCGGGCTTCCCTTGTCCACCTCCAGAACAAGGACGCCCCCGTCTTCCGGATATCCCAGTTCATTTGCCTTTTCCCCTGTCAGGGGCGCCGCTCTCACGCCGAACCATCCCCTTTCTGTTTGATCCAAAACGAGCATCGGCATCACTTCTTTCACCGTATTGATGGGGATGGCAAATCCGATGGACTGGGCACGGGAGACCAGTGCGGTATTGATGCCGACCACTTCTCCATAAAAATTGATCAAGGGGCCGCCGCTGCTTCCCGGGTTGATGGCCGAATCTGTCTGAATAAAGTCCACAAGATCTTCATTCAGCGCCGGAGAGACCCTCTCCTTTGCGCTCACGATCCCGAATGTAACCGAGTGCCTCAACCCAAGGGGATTCCCGATGGCAAGGACCATTTCACCGACCCTCAAGGCATCGGAGTCGCCCAATGGGAGCACAGGCAAAAGGTGGTCCGGCTCAATCTTTATAAGTCCAGTGTCAGTGACACGGTCCGCACCGATAATCTTGGCCGGGTATTCCCTTTTGCCCGCGGACAGGACCACCCGGATGTCGGTGGCGTTGTGGATGACATGGGCATTCGTGAGGATATACCCCTGCTCGCTGATGATGAATCCGGAACCGAGACTGAACCCCTTGTCCCTGTAAGGGATAGGGACCTTGAAGGGAATGATGTCGAAGAGGTTTGAAATCCCCGGGATCCTGAACGGCAGGATATCGTTTGGAGAAAGTCCGAACCTTGCCTCCTTTTCTTCCAGGCGGTTGGTATAGATGTTAACGACCCCGTGCCGGGTGGCCTCCGTGATGTCGGCAAAGGTATTGTTGTGGATTGGGATGTCTTCGCGCCGTTCGCCCTGACCCCTTTCAATCCACAGTCGGGCCAAGTCAATGTCCTGGAAAGAGAGGTCTCGGAAGCGCTTATCAAAGACCGGATCATCACTGCTCACCAGGTTCTTTTCCATCCTTCCCGAGTCAGGCGCGACCGTGCAACCCATAACCAGAACATTCAGGAGCGTCAAGGCGATCATCCATAGAAAGTATGGAGCATGGTGTGTGTGTATGGGCATGGTTTTCATGTGCAACTCTTTAAACGAAGTCCGCTCAATGAAACGCCATTTCCATCACAGATGGGCCTTCAGGTCAAGTAGAAATCAAAACTCCTTGGAAACCGAAGGGATTTATGGTATGAGGCAAGCCTTGTTTACTGAACCTTCGAATCGAGGAACCCTGATGATCCAAAGCGACAACCGGCATCGACTGACCATTGAAGACAAAGAGGTCATACTTCTTGGGACGGCCCATGTCTCCGAAGAAAGCGCTGAACTGGTGGCAGCGGTAATAGAAGAAGAGCGGCCCGACACGGTCTGCGTGGAACTCTGTGAATCCAGATACCAGGCCATGAGACAGGAAAACCGATGGAAGGAAACCGACCTTATGAAGGTCATCCGGGAAAAGAAGGCCTTCCTTCTTCTGTCCAACCTGATGCTGGCCTCTTTCCAGAAAAAGATCGGCAAGAAACTGGGGATCAAACCGGGAGCGGAAATGCTTCGTGCGATCGAGGCCGCAGAGACCGCAGGCGCCAAAATACACCTCGCGGATAGGGATATCCGCACCACACTTTCCAGGGCATGGCGGCTGATGGGTCTCTGGACAAAGATAAAGCTGCTGGCCCAGTTGATTACCTCTATGGGCGACGTGGACAGCATAGAAAAGGAAGACATCGAAAAAATGAAAGAGAAAGATGTCCTCGAGGCCCTCCTTGCGGAGATCGGGGACCTCCTCCCTGAATTGCGGCGGGTCCTGATTGACGAAAGGGATCAGTACCTGGCGGCTAAGATCCGGACGGCCCCTGGAAAACGGATCGTTGCCGTGGTGGGGGCCGGCCATGTGCCGGGGATCCAGAAAAACTGGAACGAATTGGTGGACATCGCGGCCCTGGAGATCCTTCCCCCTAAGGGGAAACTCATCGGATTTTTGAAATGGGGGATCCCGGCGTTTGTTATCGGGCTGATCATCGTGGGCTTTTTCATGGCAGGCGCTGACGCGGGATCTCACATGATCAAATGGTGGATACTGGCCAACGGGGTCTTTGCAGGCATCGGGGCGGCTATGGCATTGGCGCATCCCCTGACGATTCTGACTGCCATTGTGGCATCTCCCATCACATCTCTGAACCCGATGATCGCTGCCGGCTGGGTGGCCGGGCTTGTAGAGATTTTTCTGCGCAAACCCAAGGTGAAGGACTTTGAACGGCTCCCCGAAGATATCGGGTCTCTCAAGGGGTTCTGGAAAAACAAGATCACCCGGGTTCTGCTGATTGTCGTCCTCACCAACATGGGGAGTTCCCTGGGGGCCTTCGTAGCCCTCCCCCTCATGGCCAAGGCGTTTTGAAGGTTTCAGCGTTCAGGTTTCAGGTGTTAGCGCCAGCGCCCAGTATCGCTAACCAATAACGAATCACTGATACCCAAGTATTTCACAGGATGTTTTTCCTTCGACAATCGTCAATCATCAATCATCAATTCTATAATATTCCCGGTACCATGTGAGAAATGCCCGGATGCCCTCTCTCAGGGGGGTCCGGGGGTTGAATCCCAGGCACTCTCTTGACCGCTTTATGTCGGCCACTGTCTCGGGCACATCTCCCGGTTGAAGCGGCATCATCTCTTTTTCCGCCTCCTGTCCCAGTTCCTCTTCGATGACCCGGATAAAATCCATCAGACCCACGGAATCGGAGTTGCCCAGATTGAAGAGATCGTAGGGCGCCGGTCTTTCAATAGCCCGGACGGTGCCGTTGACAATATCGTCAATGTAGGTGAAATCCCGTCGCATTTTTCCATAATTATAGACCGTTATGGGTCGCTTGTTCAAAATCGCATCGGTGAACAGAAAGAGTGCCATATCCGGACGACCCCACGGTCCGTACACCGTGAAATACCTCAGCCCGGTGCAGGGGATCTCGAAGAGATGGCTGTAGGCGTGCGCCATGAGTTCGTTGGCCTTTTTTGTGGCCGCATACAGGGAGATGGGATGGTCCACCCTGTCTTCAACGCTGTAGGGGCTTTTTGTATTGTTTCCGTAGACCGAGGAAGATGAGGCATACACAAGATTTTGGACCCGGTATTCACGCGCCAGTTCAAGGATATTCAGGAAGCCCTCCAGGTTGCTCTTCTGATAGGAAAACGGGTCTTTCAGCGAATGCCGGACCCCGGCCTGGGCCGCCAGGTTGCAGATTATTGTGATCCGGTGCTCACTGAAGATCGCTTTCAACGCCCCGAGATTCTGGATGTCTGCCTCGTAAAACCTGAAATTTTCATAGGGTTTCAGGATCTCCAGCCTCGCTCGTTTCAGGTTTACGTCATAATAGGGATTCAGGTTGTCCACCCCTAAAACCGCATACCCCCTTTTCAGAAGCTCTTTAACCAGATGAAACCCGATAAAGCCTGCCGATCCTGTCACCAGGATGGTTTCATTATGATCCGTCACCTTGTTGTCTCCTATTCACTGAAATCATATGAAGCTGGTTGCTGGTTCATTTCCCGCCTTGGCGTGATTGGACGTTGGACGTTCGATGTTGGATGTTCATTCTTTACCGGGTCCCCCTGGAACTGAGGTTTCTGCATCGACCCGTCATGGCCTTTTTGCCGGCCGGAAGATGTGCTCGTCAGGAGTCTCTATCAGAAAGGGGCCGGAAAATCTACCGGTTTTTCTTGAAGGGCTTGGGATGCAGGCACAAAAAAAGAGACCGCATCCGGTGCACCGTGCTCCCCGATACGATCTCTTTTGAGGGTCTTGCGAGCGGGACCGAGTCCCGCTCCTATTCAGGCCTGAAACGGCTTGGTTACATCATGCCGCCCATGCCGCCCATGCCGCCCATACCGCCCATACCGCCTCCAGGAGGCATAGCCGGCATGTCCGACTTCTCTTCGGGCTTTTCAGCAATCATCGCCTCGGTGGTCAGAAGCAGTGAAGAAACCGAGGCCGCATTCTGCAGGGCAAACCGGGTCACCTTGGTGGGATCGATGATGCCGGCCTTCATCAGGTCTTCGTACTCATTGGTTTCGGCATTGTAGCCAAATCCGCCCTTTTTGCTCTTGACCTTTTCGACCACTACGGAGCCCTCGGCTCCGGCGTTGTTCACAATCTGACGAATCGGTTCTTCCAGTGCCCGCATGACAAGGTTGACTCCGGTCTGCTCTTCACCTTCCAGCTTCAACTCGGAGAGGGCAGGGATGGTACGGAGCAGGGCCACGCCGCCTCCAGGGACGATGCCTTCTTCCACGGCAGCCCTTGTGGCGTTCAGGGCGTCCTCCACCCTGGCCTTTTTCTCTTTCATCTCGATCTCAGTGGCAGCACCCACGTTGATCACGGCCACGCCGCCGATCAGCTTGGCCAACCTTTCCTGAAGTTTCTCACGGTCATAATCGGATGTGGTCTCATCAATCTGGGCCCGGATCTGCTTGACTCTTCCTTCCAGATCGCTCCGCTTGCCGCCGCCGTCCACGATCGTCGTGTTATCCTTGTCGATGCGGATGGTCTTGGCCGTCCCGAGGTCATTGAGGGTAATATTTTCCAGCTTCAGTCCCAGATCCTCTGAGATGACCCTGCCGCCGCTCAGGATGGCGATGTCTTCCAGCATGGCCTTTCTTCTGTCGCCGAACCCGGGGGCCTTGACAGCAGCAACCTGAAGCGTTCCTCTCAATCGGTTGACCACCAGTGTGGCAAGGGCCTCGCCTTCCACATCTTCGGCAATAATCAGGAGCGGTTTCCCCATCTTGGCGATCTGCTCCAGGATCGGGATCAGGTCTTTCATGGAACTGAGCTTTTTTTCGTTCAGCAGGATATAGGCCTCGCTGAGGGTGACCTCCATTTTTTCCGCATTGGTCACAAAGTAAGGGGAAAGATATCCGCGATCAAACTGCATGCCTTCAACCACCTCGAGGGTGGTGTCCATGCTCTTGGCTTCCTCTACGGTGATAACGCCTTCTTTACCGACCTTGTTCATGGCCTCGGCAATGATATTGCCGATGGTGCTGTCGTTGTTGGCTGAAATGGTCCCGACCTGGGAGATCTCTTCCTGATCCTTGGTCGGTTTGGAAAGCTTCTTCAGCTCCTGAACAGCGCACTCCACGGCCTTTTCAATTCCCCGCTTGATGGCCATCGGGTTGACGCCTGCGGCGACCAGCTTAGAGCCTTCTCTGTATATGGCCTGGGCCAGCACCGTAGCTGTGGTGGTGCCGTCACCGGCGATATCCGAGGTCTTGGAGGCCACCTCTTTCACCATCTGGGCGCCCATATTCTGGAATTTATCTTCCAGCTCGATCTCTTTCGCAACGGTCACACCGTCTTTGGTGATGTTGGGCGCGCCAAACGATTTGTCTAAAATGACGTTTCTACCCTTGGGTCCCAATGTAACCTTGACTGCATTGGCAAGGGTGTCGATTCCAATAAGAATCGATTCCCTGGCCTTTACACTATATTTGATCTCTTTAGCCATTCTATATCTCCTCCTTGCGGTTATTTCACATGGTCAACATAAAATTCCTATATGAAAGACATCTACCCGACGATGGCAATGATGTCATCTTCTCTCATGATGAGGTGTTCTTCACCGTCGATCTGGATCTCGGTCCCGGCATATTTCCCAAACAGGATTTTATCCCCGGCTTTGACCTCGAGAGGGATCTTCTTCCCATCATCTGCCAACTTGCCGTCCCCGACTGCAATAACCTTGCCTTCGACCGGTTTTTCCTTGGCCGTATCAGGGATGATAATGCCGCCCTTTGTCTTTTCTTCCTCTTCCACTCTTTTTACGATTACGCGATCATGCAATGGTCTTACTTTCATTTTGTCTTCTTCCTCCCGAAATAATTATAGTTGTTGCATAAACCCAAAGTTGCCTTTTAGAAAGCTGCGCCTCACCTCCCTTGAAAAAATAATCAGTTCAATAAAAATTGTTCCTTTATCTGTCGCCCCAACCCGGCAGCCCATGCCCGGCAGGTCATGATGGAAAAACGCGTTATTGAACATGCGCTTTGCAATAAGCGCGGCGACAGGTTTTTTTCATCTGATCGGGTTTTGAGGATGCAATGAAAATTTCTGAAGACATCCTCAACATAGGAAACATTCAGGAGCCCGCGACATTAATCTAAAAAAAAATAAGATCGACTGATTAATTGTCAAGAGGCGGGGTTAAAAAACGTTTAACCTCGGGTGGGAATAAAAGTTTGTTATGTTCAAACGTTACGCTTGATCCAAACGCCATTTCACTGTCTCGCGGATGCCTTCCCGCAGATCGGTCTCCGGGGCCCAGCCCAGGACGCGGCGGGCCTTTTCGATGACCAGACAACTTTTTGTCAAATCCCCGGGCCTGGCAAGCTGACGGTCCAGTACGGAAAGGGCTCCGGGCATGCCGGGAGAGCGTTCCTGAAAGATCTCAAATAGGACGCGGTAGAGATCCAGGGTCCTGGTGCCGACGCCGGTCCCGATATTGAAAAAATCCCCGGACCCTTTGTCCAGGACAACCAGATTTGCCCTGACCACATCTTTCACATAACAGTAATCGCGCACCATGCCGGTCTCGTCCTGTGCAAAATGATTCAGGATGGAGCGTTTCCTCTGAAGGAGGTTATTCATGAAGATGGCCACAACCCCGGCCTCGCCGTGGGGGACCTGGCGGGGGCCGTAGATATTGGCATAGCGCAAGGTGGTGTAATCGAGCCCGTATTGGTGACGGTAATATTCCAGATAGTGTTCCGAAGAAAATTTGGAGACCGCGTATGGAGAAAGAGGCCTCGGCTGATACGCCTCGGATGTCGGGTATTCGGATGCCTCGCCGTATACGGCCCCGCCGGAAGAGATAAAGATCACTTTGCTGACGCCGTGCTTTCTGGCGGCCTCCAGCAGATTCAGGAGGCCTTTGATATTCACATCCGCGTCAAAAAGGGGGTCTGCGACAGAATCAGGGACGCTCATCTGGGCCGCGTGGTGATTCAGGACATCCGGTCTTTCCCTTTCGATCAATTCCGCCACTTGAGGCGAACGGATATCCAGTCCATAAAACTGCGCTTGGGGGTTGACGTTGGATCGCTTTCCAGTGTAAAGGTTGTCCACGACCACGACCTGGTGTCCGGCATCTATGAAACCGTCCACCACATTGGACCCGATGAATCCGGCCCCGCCGGTTACCATGATTTTCATGGGAACTCCTTAATTAAAAAAATAAGTAGTTTTTTTGATAAAAGGTATCGCAACATGACCGGCCTCTTTCATATGCCCAAAGTGTTACAAAAATAGATGGTTTTGAATTCATCACAGACGTAAAATATACCAGGGGCTCAGGGAAACGTCAACCTTTGAAAAGGGGCACTGTCCTTAACTATCCCCATTGAAACCAGATAGCCACAGGTTATATTAGAAGGCCCCCACAGCCAATACCCACAGTTCAGAATAGATTGGAGCGCAATGACAAGCGAATGACAAAAAGAGCCAAAAATATTCTTGCCCGGATCGGCCATACCCCGCTGGTCCCGATCACCGTCCTGAACCGAAACAGGAATGTCGAGATACTGGCCAAGCTCGAAAGTTTTAACCCCGGCGGGTCCATCAAAGACCGGCCTGCCCTGTATATGATTGAAGCTGCTGAAAAAGCCGGGGATTTGACCCGGGATAAGATCATACTGGAGGCCACCAGCGGCAACACGGGCATCGGCCTGGCCTTGGTGGCTGCCGTTAAAGGGTATCGCATCCTTTTAACCATGTCCGAGGCCGTGAGCGAAGAACGGGTAAAGATCCTCAAGGCCTTGGGGGCCGAGATCGAATTTACGCCCGCCCATCTGGGCACGGACGGGGCCATCGAGCATGGATACGAACTGGTCCGCGAAACCCCCGAAACCTACTGGCTCGCCGATCAATTCAACAATGAGGCGAACTGGATGGCCCATTACCATGGCACGGCCATGGAGATCTGGGAGGAGACCGGGGGCGAGTTCCATGCCCTGATCGCCACCATGGGTACGACCGGCACCCTGATGGGGCTCTCCAGGCGGTTTCGGGAACTGGATCCCGGGATCCAGATCATCGGGGTCGAGCCCTATCTGGGCCACAAGATCCAGGGCCTCAAGAATATGAAGGAGTCGTACCGGCCCGGCATCTTTGAAAAGGCCCGGGCAGACCGGATCATCAATATCGATGATGAAGAGGCATTCGAGGCCGCTCGCCTGTTGGCCAGGAAAGAGGGGCTCTTCGTGGGGATGAGTTCGGGCGCGGCCATGGCCGTTGCACTCAAGGTGGCGGGCGAAATGAAGGCGGGCCGCATCGTGGTGATCTTGCCGGACGGGGGCGAAAAATACCTGAGCACGCCCCTGTTCACGGCCAGGAAAAAGTCCGGGCTCCGTCTGTACAACACCCTGACCCGCAGAAAGGAGGCCTTTGTTCCCCAGGAAGAGAACCGGGTCTCCATTTACGCCTGCGGCCCGACCCTCTGTCAGGTGATTGATCTTGTCCACTGCAGGCGTCTCCTCTTTTCAGACCTTATCCGGCGGTATATGGAATTCAAAGGCTATGATGTCACCCTCATCATGAATGTCACCGATCTGGATGACCGTACCATCGAGGGCGCTCAAGAGGCCGGCATTTCTTTGAGAGAATTTACAGGCAAATTCTATGATGCATTGATGGCAGACCTTGACCGCCTGGGCATCAAGCGCGCGACGGCCTATCCCAGGCCGAGCGAGCATGTGGACGACATGATCGCCCTCACCCAGAAACTCCTTGAAAAGGGATATGCCTATGAAAAGCTGCGCTCCATCTACTTTGACATCTCCCGGTTCAGGGACTACGGCAAGCTGTCACGGATTGATCTTGACAAGATCCGGTTAGGGAAGACCGTTGACCTGGACCAGTACGAAAAGGAAAACCCGCGGGACTTCACCCTGTTGAAGCGCTCCACCCTGAATGAGCTGAAGAGGGGGATTTTCTTCAAGACAACATGGGGAAATGTCAGGCCGGGATGGCACATTGAGTGCGCGGCCATGGCCCTGAAGTACCTCGGGCCCACCCACGACATCCATACGAGCGGGGTGGCCCTGATATTCCCCCATCACGAGAACTCGATTGCAATCAGTCAGGCCGTCACAGACAAGCCCCTTGCCAATTACTGGCTCCATAACGAACCGGTGATGGGCGACAACAGCCGTCCGGATGAGACCACGGAAAACGGGCATGTGACATTGAGGGATCTCATGGGCCAGGGCTATTCAGGGAGGGAAGTGCGATACTGGCTCCTCAGTAGGCATTATCGTAAGCCGATCTTCTATTCCGGATCCAAGCTCAGCGCTGCCAGGAATACCCTGTCCCATCTCGACACGTTCGTTCAGAAGCTTCACTGCGTCCGGCCCGGCCCTGTGGATCCGGATATGGATCAGACGATCTATGCCCTGCGACAGAAATTCATCGAGTCAATGGATGATGATTTCAACATCGCGCCGGCGTTGGCCTCCCTTTTTCAGTTCACCCGGACGATCAACAAAAAGATTGACCAAAGCGGCCTTGATCCATCTGACCGGGAGAAAGTCTTGACCGCCTTGGGACGGGTCAATTCCGTTCTGGGGATCATGAGACTGGAGCCTACGGTAGCTGATGAGGCAGTGGAGGAATTGGTGCAGCGGCGCGAGGCCGCCAGAGCGGAAAAGGAATGGGACCTGGCCGATGAACTGCGAGAGAAGCTCAAAGGCATGGGCGTGGAAGTCATCGACACGAAGGAGGGGCCGGTTTGGCGCAAAAATTGATCATTGACTATCGACGGTTCAATGTTTATTTTTCTGTCCGACAAGGCTCTGGAAGCGGCAATTCCAGAAGCATCCATCGAACATCCCCCTGCGCATCCCGGGACCTGGCTCCGAACTTGAAACGTTAAGGCAAGATGCCCATTTACGAATACGAACCCATAGACCCCCGGAAGTCCTGCCAGCAATGTGCGGGCCGCTTTGAGGTAATCCAGGGGATGGATGAAGCCCCCCTCGCCGCCTGCCCTTCCTGCGGACAAGGGGTCAGAAAGGTCATATCGTGGTGTCGTGCAGCCATCGTCGAGACGTCGGACGATCATTTCCGGGTGAACAAGAGCATCTCTGAATACGAAAAAGCCGGGATGTGGAGCCATGCAGCCGAGCTGGCAGATACCCATTCGGAGAAGGCCGGAGATTACGATATGAAATTAAGGGCGCTTGATAACTACAAAAAGGCCGGGTATGATCTCGGCACACTGGAAAAACACGCCAAGGCAAAAAGTGACTGAAGGAGGATTGATTCGATGAGATTGAAACGCAACCATTCGCCCCATGTTGTGGGATGTGTCATGGCCGCCTTTTTTGTTTGGACCCTTTTTTCTGCCTCGGCGTTCGGAGAGACTCAAAAAAAGGATCTCCCCCCGCGGGCCATATCTATATCTCCTGAGTACACGGGGGTGGTGGTTCCCGAGGGAGATGATGTGAGCATCGATCTGGGCGTCTCCAATAAGGGAAGGAATGATGAAAATCTTGACCTTCGGTTGACCTCAGTCCCTGATGGCTGGAAGGCCTGGATCAAGACGTATGATTTCGGCGTCACGGGGGTCCATGTCAAGAGCGATACCCATAAGAACCTGACCCTTCGGGCACAGCCGGGCAAGGGTGTGGCCCCGGGAAATTACACATTTGTTATCCAGGGACAGACCGAGGACCGCCAGTTGACGTCAACGGGCCGGGTTGTGATCACGGTCGAGGAGAAAAAAGAGGAAAAACGGCCTGAAGGCGTCCGTATCGTCACGTCATATCCGGTCCTGACCGGCCCCACGGATTCCAAGTTTGAGTTCTCTGTCGAGGTTGAGAACAAATCGGACAAGGAGGGCATCTTCAACCTGGCCGCCCAGGCGCCCAAGAACTGGAATGTCAACTTCAAGCCGGCCTATGAAGACAAATTCATCTCCAGCCTGAGGTTGAAGGCCGGTCAGAGCCAGACCATGGCCGTGGAACTGACGCCCAACCCCTGGGCAAAGCCGGGGGAATACACCGTTGCGGTCAAGATCAGTTCGCCTGAGGCCGAAGGCCAGGTGGCGCTCACCGTCATATTGACCGGCACCTTCAAACTGGACGCCGGCACTGCCAACGGGCTGCTCTCTCTGCCTGCTGTCAGAGGAGAGGCCTCCCTTGTCTCATTTTACGTCAAGAATACCGGGTCCGCTCCCTTGAACAATGTCCGGTTTATCTCTTTTCAACCCGAAAACTGGAAGGTCGCCTTCGCGCCCGAGTCGATCGACACCTTGGCCCCTCAGGAACTCAAGCAGGTGGAGGTCTCCATTACCCCGGCCGGTCAGGCACTGGTTGGCGACTATTCGGTCGGCCTCCGCGTGGAGTCAGGGAGCCCCCCGAAGGCGGACAAGACCATCGAGATGCGCGTGAGCGTGACGGCCTCTGCCGCATGGGGATGGATCGGCATCGGACTCATTGTTTTTGTCATGGCCGGTCTTGTATTTTTGTTCACCCGCCTGGGAAGGCGTTAGGGGGGTACGGGTTGCGAGGCGCCATTTAGCCCCCCGGGAAATCGGAACTCGGAACTCGGACTTTGGACTATAAAATGATTATCGAGACCACCGACCTCACCAAGCGATATGGGCGTCAGACGGCCGTGAGCAATCTGTCTCTCAAGATCGAAGACGGAGAGATCTTCGGATTCCTGGGCCCTAACGGCGCAGGGAAGACCACCACCCTCCTGATGCTGCTGGGCCTGACCCGGCCCTCCGGCGGTTCTGCAACGGTATGCGGCTTCAACCCCCTCCGGATGGCCAGGGAGGTCAAGCGCCATGTGGGTTACCTCCCGGAGAACGTCGGATTTTATGGGGATATGGATGCCGTCCAGAGTCTTGAATACGTAGCTGCCCTGAACGGCATCGGAAGCAAGGAGGCAAGAGAAAAGGTCGATGATTTGCTGGAGTTGGTTGGCCTCAAGGGGGATGCACGAAAAAAGACCGGGGCATTCTCCCGTGGGATGAAGCAGCGACTGGGCATCGCGGAGGTCCTTATGAAGGACCCGACGGTCCTCTTCCTTGACGAGCCGACCCTGGGTCTGGATCCGGAGGGGGCCATCCAGATGGTCGGCCTGATCCAGTCATTGAACCAGAACAGAAATATCACCGTGCTTCTCTCATCACACAACCTCAGCCAGGTACAGCGGATATCCCATCGGGTCGGGATCATGATCGCCGGCAGCCTGATCGCCGAGGGGTCGATTGACGCCCTGGCAAAGGAGTCGTTCGGGCTCGGTGAAAGGGAGTATTCCCTGGAAGAGGTCTATCTGAAGTACTTCCAGGAGGTATGATATGCAGGGTCTGTATGCGGTGTTCAGAAAAGAGCTTCAGGATCAGTTGAGCAGTTACCGGTTTGTGATTCTCTTCGCCCTCATCGCCATGGTCAGCTTTATCACCAGTTACATGGCGGCTGTCCATATGAGAGAAAACCTGGAGGCCCTGGCTTCCACACGATTTCCCTTTCTGATGCTCTTCAGCACCCCTGGCGTCATGTTTTCCATGGTCCAGTTCGTGGCCTTTTTCGGCCCTCTCATCGGCCTGGTTTCAGGCTTCGATGCCGTCAACCGGGAAAGGGCCCAGGGGACCCTGATAAAGGTAATATCCCAACCTGTCTACCGCGATGCCGTGATCAACGGCAAATTCTTAGCCGGCGTGACCACCATCGCCATTATGTTCACGGCCATTCTCTTAGTCATATCCGGATTCGGTCTGGCCCTGGTCGGGGTGGTCCCCGGGGTTGAAGAGATATGGCGGCTCTTCATATATCTTTTCATCAGCATCTTCTACATCGCGTTCTGGCTCGGCCTGTCCATCCTGTTCTCGATCCTGTTTAAAAGCATCGCCACGTCGGCCCTGGCCTCTGTGGCCCTCTGGATTTTTCTCTCCTTTTTCGTATCCCTGGGGGCCGAGGTAACGGCCAACGCGGTTGCCCCGATCGATCGGCAGAAGGAGACCTCGCCGGAAGCGGTTTTGCAACATGCGGGTATCCAGGAGGCAGTGTCCCTCTGTTCTCCAATGGTCCTCTACTCCAATGCCACGGGCACGATCATCGACCCCATGCGGAAGACAACCCGCTCGATCATACTCATGGGCCCGATGGAGGAACTTCTCTCAACCCGTTTTCAGAACCCGCTTCCTTTGGGCCAGAGTCTCCTGGTCGTTTTCCCCCATATTATTGCATTGATTGCCATCACGGTTGTCTGTTTTGCCATTTCATACACCGTATTCATGTTGCAGGAGGTTAGGACGTAAGTCACTTACTTTTTGGGGAGGTTTGGGTATGAAAATCGAGGAGCTGATTTCCGGAAAAGGCGATGGTGAAAAGGTCCCCGTCGGGAACGTCTCACTGCCTGTCTCTGCACTGAAGAAATTCGTCGCCGAAGGATACGATCACGTTAGGCCCTATGAGTCAGAACATACCTTCTCCATGTGGGGAAAGACCTGCACGGGCTGTTTCACCGAGCAGGAGGTCCTGGAGAGGGCCTGATTATGATATAGGCACTGAACCGCCGGTCGAGAGCATTCACCGGCACCCGTTCATACTCCTGGCAGAACCCCTGCCAGATCAATGAGAGCGTGTCTTTGAGGGTGGTTGCGGCTGCGGGATCCCACCCGGAGGCAGCGACCATGAGGTCGTTTACAAATACGTCTTCATAGGCCGCCATCTGATAGGGGGCATGGTCATCCCCTGAGCGGAGAAAGCGAAAGAGCTGTTTCGCCTCATCCAGGGAGATGCCTTCGAAAGAGGAGGCCAGGTTGAGAATCCGCCTGGCCCACAGGGTAAAAAGAAGGGAATGGAATATCAGGTCAGGGCGGCCGCCGGCCTCCTGATCGAGGGGATGCTCAGTGGTCAATCGCGCCAGTAATGTGTCGATCGACATTACACGATGGAGGATGGTGCTGACCTCTGTCAGTTCAGAGTCGTGTTCAAAATCCCTGTATTCCCCGTCCCCTTCTTGTATGTCGTAATACAAGGGCCGCTTCACTACCAGACCCGAGAGGGGATATCCCCAGTCTTTTCCCCAGAAATCAAAGCCCAACCCTTTTTGTCTGAACCAGCTTTTCTTGAGCCAGCGTTCTGCCTCCCACTTCAGCCTCTGAGCCAATCCGAATCCGGCCCTGAACAGAGACATCAGGGGGTTGTGTTTCAGGAGCGCCTCTGCAGCCCCGGGATCGTCATTGCACATCTTTTCGAGGATCACGTTCATATACCCTGCAGACTTCCTGCAGGCCCTCTTGAGAACGTCCATGTCGTGGGTCGGGAGTCCGTCTGCAGAGAGGACCTGATTGCAGAGCCCTGCAAATTCCAGGCGGACCCGGTCCATAAAGCGGGAATCGGTGACCCCGGACAGGGTTTTCGTCAAGAGACTCCGGCCCTCCACAAAAAACAGGGGCGAATAGGGGGCCATATCAAGGACATCCTCATCCACATCGCGAACCGTTCGGTCTATCCGCTCATCCGACTTCAAGTCATCCGGCTCCAGGGGGGCATACACCACCAGGGCTTCTTCAGGAGGAAGAAACCCGTGTTCGGCCAGACGGATATTTTTTAGCCGGTACATATCCTCTTCCAGTTCCGCCGGGAGGACCCCTGCCAGGCCCGAAAGGAGGGCCTGGTACCTGAGAAGATCCGCATCTGCAATGGTCCGGAGCATAGCCTCGATGGTCTCCATCCGGTCCGGGTCAGCCACCTTTATGTAAAAGAGCCCGTCAAGGGTGATGAACCCCTCTTCGAAGTCATCGTCCTCATCCTCGTCCCTGATCCCCACCTGAATGTTCCGGAAGAGATAGTAGTAGGCAAGGGGCTGGCCATCCGTGAAGAGCCACCCGGTTAATCTCTCGGGATCGGCCAACTGGAGCCGACGGAGCCATAAAGAAGTCTCTTCCATGTCAAGACGGTCTTTCTCCCATAGTTCCAGATCCAGGAGATACTGCCATTGTTCGGTGGAGGCCAGGCGTAACAACTGGAGGGATCCCTCTTCGTCCATCTTCTTTATCAGCCAGAAGAAATCCTCGCTCGGCAGGTGTTGAATCAGTTGCCGGGGGGCCGGGTGTTCCAGGATACTGTTTAGAAGCACCTTTTCTGGAAGGGTATGAAGATCCTTTAAGATGGAACCCGCGTAAGCCTGGATGCTGTCATTTGCCGTGGCGTTCGGACCTCTTTTTGTCTTGTGTTTCGATTTTGCCAATGAATGGACCCCATTTGAAATTTTAGATTGACTATTGACTATTGATGATTGAAAAATGATTTATTGCAAAATGATTTAGGACAAAATAATTTAAACCTGCAGGTTGATCAGAGCGGTGCGAAACCCAACGCTTTATGCC
>CAYPDL010000086.1:0-16860 GCA_964409475.1 uncultured Desulfobacteraceae bacterium
AGCCCCCAGTATTCCCCCTGTTGCCGCATTGAATCCGACCGCAATGGGTATGGAAAGAACGCTTCGGAAAAGATTTCCGAAGGCAACCCCCCTTGGCAGCCCCCTGAACACGTTATGACTCCATATGTAGAGCCCGTTCATCAGTGACATAACGGCATAGAGCGCTACCGGACTGGTTGCGGTGGTGATGCCCAAGCCGTGGTCAAGGATCAGGGTCTTGGTCACGTAGTCGAGGAGCGGCACCGAAAAACCGGTAAAAAGAAGGGAATCGGAAAACCTTTCCCAGTTGATATAATCATCCCATCTCAAGAGCGGCGAACGCCGTATCCCGCCCCCCCCGAGCACGGACTGGAGGATAATTCGCAGCCCGGTGATCCCGAACCAGATAAATGCCCCGAAGTAGGCCAGCAGCCACCACTCTTTTGTCAGGGCAAAGGTGGCAAAGGCAGGGACAAACCCGATAAAGGCCTTTAGCCCGTTCTTGAGTCCGGTATTGAGGTATCTCCAGGAAATCCGGGCGCCGCGCCTCTTTGATGTTGAAGGCTCAAGGGTCAACCCGTTATCCGCATAGGCCTGGACACCGCCCAGGGTGACCACATTCCCAGGGCTTTCCAGGCGCGTCGAATCCTCCTGAACTACCCAGTCGCTGTATCTCTGAACGCCTAACCATCGCAAAACAGGGGCACAACGAAGGCGCTTGTAAAGGAGGCTCATAGAGGCATTCGGGCCTGAACGGGGATGAAAGGTTACCTGTCTGAGCGCAGATATCCTGACCGGGATGATCTCCCGGGAACGTGCTCGCGGATTTCGGATCTCGTCCTGGGCCCGCCGCGGGAGGGTATCCTGTATGGCAAGTCCCATTCCATGGACACGCGGTGAACGGCCTGTCGAGTCGCTGCCGAGTCGGGCCTTCAAGGGCGCTCCCTTATAAAGGTCCTTCAGGGCGGCGATGTCGTGGAGGATATTGGTCAGCTTTTGAACCCGGTCGTCCCGGTCCGGAAGGTCTGAGGATGCCACCCGCTCGATCGCCTTTTTGATAAGGCGTTTTAGGTGGATGACATTTCCGTGATTGATGGCCTGCTGGAGCCGGCTGATCTCTGCAATATGGCCAGTTCTTCCCGCTGCATAATCCTTGAGGTTGAAAATCTCCAGCCTTGTAATCATCCCTTCGCAATCGTAGAGGAGTTCAATAACGTCCTCGACATCGACGTTGCTCAGGTTGAGCGTAATGCGGAAGGCGGAATGAAGCCTGGCCAACCGGCTGATGATCTCCATTGGGGAAAGCTGGAGCATTTCCGGCACATCCGGACCGTCCTGGGGCACATTCGGATCAGGGATTTTCGGGTTTCTGTCCGGCTGGAGGTAATCCTGGACAATCGCCTCCCAATCCAGATGATTCATCCTTTCCACATGATGCGTGATTTCGAGCCGTTCCTTGGCATCTGCACGGCTGTATTGCTCCTTCAGGAAATCCATGCGGGCCTTCATGGCCGTGAGCATGTTCTGGTGGATCAACTTTGCGAGGTGAAGGAGCGATGCCTGCCCGGCGCCGACAAATGACAGAAATTCTCCTGTCTGGATCGGGGCCACTTCAATTCCATAGATCCCGGCGAGGGAGTGCCGATGTCTGGAATTAAACGCCTCCAATACCTCCAATACATATTGCCTCTGATACGCTGAAACCTTTTTCCCATCGGCCATGAATGCCGCAACCGCATCTTCCGCCAGAAAGCATAGAAAATCCTGCTGGTCCGAAAACCCGCGGGAGACCCAGATAATCTGGATGAATTTGTCGCGGAATCGCGCGGAGAACTCGATACCGATGCGGATGTCGATCCCCATGATCCTGGCCGCCTCCAACAGTTCAACGGCAAACCTGGGCTCGAGGAAGTTGTAATGGACCACCCTGAGCCGACGGATCCCTTTGATCCAGGCATCCATAATCAGGTGGCTGGAAGACTTGCGACCCTTGGTGTTGGCATCGTGTACATGATCATCAAAGGAGACCTGATTCCATTCTTCCGGCATCTCCAGAAGGTGGTAGCGACGCAACTGGTCGCGGATGATCCGGGGATTGCCGGGCACGACGGTCCTGAAATCGTGGGCAAGCCGAAGCTGTTTCTCGGTGTCCCCATGCGCCCTTACCAGTTCTTTCATAATCTGCAAGAGAACGCGCGCCGTATTCCTGGGGAGAGAACCGCCTGCCGTGTGCAGCACCTCATCCCGCAGGGAGGTGAGTGCGGTCAACCGGTCTTCAACGCCTCCTGCTTCCAGGGATTCCAGGAGATTGACGACGGCAAAGGCAATTCGAAGACCTCTGGATTCGGCCATCTCTTTGATGCCGTGGGGATGGAGATGGGGATAAACCAGTTTTCTGGCGCTGGTCCGGGCCTCATCCCTGTTGAGCACGTCATTGACGATGCTCAATAACTGATGGTCCCGTCTGTCAAAGAGGATCTTGCGCATAAGAGGGCCTGCAGTCAAATTGCCATTCCCAGGGCAGCAATTCTCATTTTGCTATTAAATAGAGCGTATTTCCCGTTTGTAGTGTCGCCGTAAGGCGATTTTTCAGGGCCTCACGGCCCCCCTACAAGCTTACCACATCACTGGGAAAGGCAAAATGAGAATTGCTGTTCCCAGAGGAGGCGGCTTGCTTTTGTTGGTAGGGGAAGGTTCGCTGATTCAAGTGCCTAAAGTTGGGGCCAAAGATCATTCATATTCAGTGGTCATCCTTCCATTGCCTCATCCCGGGTCGCTGGGTCCACATGTACGATCACCCGGTCCAGGTCCGCCACTTCTTCTGCCAGGCAGGTCTCCACCGCCTTTGCGATCCGGTGACCCTCGAAAACCGTCAGGTGGCCATCCACCACGATATGGGCCTCCATCTGATAGAGACCCCCTGAGGTCCGGACCCTGAGATCGTGCATATCCAGAACCCCCGGCACCCCCCTGGCACAGGAACTGATGCTGTCCAGTATTTCGGGTGGCGGGGCCGTATCTGTAAATTCACGGATGCTCTCCCTCAGAATATCGAGACCGACCTTTATGATAAAAAAAGAGACCAGGAGCGCTGCGTATCCGTCCAACGCATGCCAGGATGGACGGATGAGGGTCCCGGTCACGCCGATCAGGACCGCCACAGACGAGAGGGAGTCCGATCGGTGATGCCATGCATTGGCCACAATCAGTCTGCTCTTGATGCGCCGGCCCACCCGGACGGTATAGTGATAGAGCGCTTCTTTCAAGACAATCGAGACGCCGGCGCCGACAAGGGCCAGTTTCGTGGGGTGACATTCCGTATGACGGTAGATATTCAGGGCCGCCTCTATACCCAGGTAAAGTGCCGTGGCAATCAGGGCCAGGCCCACGATCAAAGAGGCCAGGGTCTCGAGCCGCGCGTGGCCGAAATGATGACGCTCATCCGCCGCCTTCCGCCCTATCTTCAGCCCGACGAGTACGATAATATCTGTAAAGAGATCGGAAACAGAATGGACCGCATCCGCTATGAGTGCCTGGCTGTGTCCGAATATCCCCGCAAGGAATTTCAGCGCAATCAAAACCACATTCACCAGGGCCCCGACCCACGTGACGGTCCTCCCCTCCTTGACTGAAATCTCTCTCAAATCAGACATGATTTTTCACCGAAATCCAATAAACCCAGCGACGATTCCCAACCTTCTGACCGCCTCACTCATTCGAGGTCCGGCAATCGGCCCCCACCTCTTTGCATATCCGCAAAATGCCATCCACCACATAGGTGGTATCCTGCGGCGTGTCCCCTCCGGAAGAGACCACCAGGATCTGGGTGAGATCGTCCTGGAGACGGGCCACCTTGAGGGTAATAGCCCGGCCATCGTGCCTGAAGGAGATGGACCTGTCGGCCTCATTTTTGGACAAGATCTCGTTCTCAGGTTTTTCACGGATAATCCTTTCCGCTGCCACAAACACCTTGTTTGCATCGGCCTCCACCAGGACCGAGGCCGTCTGGTGACCTTGGGCCTGATCGGCGATCTTGGAGATCAGACCCAGGGCCTTTCTGGCGAGAAAAACCGCCTGCCCTGGCGCCACCGATGGAAAAATCAGTAAAATGACCAATCCCAGAAAGAGTCCCTTTGTCTTCGTAAACATGCCCGTTTCCTCCCTATATACATTCATTTTGTTGTGCGGGTCCGTATCCATTTTTCCCAACAGCCCCCATAACCAGGGACGCAATCATGATAGGATTGCTCGGTTCTGTCAAGAGGCATTTCCCATTCTCTCTGACCTCTCCCTGGCCAGGCAAAGGAGCGGCGCGTGGTTGGAGGTGAAAACAGGGGGATCGCGCCGCAGGATGGCCGCCACGTCGGGGTGTCTTCGAAAGCTATGATCCAGAAAACGCCGCACCTCGCCGCGATGCCAGCCTGAGGGATGATGGAACCTTCCGTACAGCGACAGGTCCCCATCGTAGAAGGGGATGGTCTCCAGGGCTTTGGCCTGCGGGCTGTGGAGGGGAAGATTGAAGATAGCTACGTTCAGAAAGGTAATCGCAGCGTGACGTGCGGCAACGAAATTTAGGGTGCGTTGGGCCTCGACAGGCCCCTCGGCCGGCGTGCCGAAAAGGAGATACACGTATGCCGCAATCCCGGCTCTCTCGAGGTTTGCAAGAATTCGGCTGGCCGTCTCAAGCCGGATCCCCTTGTCGAGGGCGTCCAGGACCCCCTGATCTCCCGACTCGAGACCCACCTTGAGCATAACGCACCCTCCCCTGCGAAGGGCTATGCAGAAATCGAGGTCATCGAGGGGCGATGTCAGACGCGCAAACCCATACCAGGACCGGGGAAGCCCCCGTATTGCCAGCCGCTTTAAGAGCGCGGGACTCAGGGCGTTGTCCAGCAGGTGAACCAGGGCCGGCCTGTTGGCAGCGCACAGGTTCTCCAGATCCTCAATGGCCTTTTCGGGCGACACCGGACGATAGGGGTTCCCTTCGCTTTTCTCAGGGCAGAAGGCGCAGCGGTTCCAGTGGCAGCCGCTGGAGGCGCTGTAGGGGAGGATAAAGCCGGGCGCCAGATAAGCCTTTTTACGAAATGGGGTGAAATCCGGAGGACACGTTTTTGGGCCGGACCGCACCCCTAAAAGCTCCAACAGCGCGTCTTCCCCCGGCCCTGCAACCCAGGCGTCCACCACACCGCCCCAGCCCTTGTCCCGCAGGGCGCCCCGCATCCAGGAGGTTATCAGGCCTCCGCCCACCACGATCCGGATTCCCGGAAATTCCCGCCGCAAAAACCCCATCATGGCCCAGGCACACAGGGCCTGGGAGAGGAAGTTCACCGAGAATCCCACCCAGTCGGCCGTCTGCTTGGACAGAAGACCCCTCAGACGGGGACCGAAATATCCGTAAAAGGGGTTGGCCTCCGGATGTTCCGCGGCCCAGGTCAGATCTGTACGACGCACCGGTGAACGATCGGCATGGAGACAATTCCCCAGACTGACGGCAACGCCGTAAGGAAGGCCGGCCACGGCCAGCAACCGGTTCAGATCGGACACGGCCCGGCGGTAGGCATCGGGCCGACCGTATACGGGCCAGGAGCGAAGGGCAGTCAGATGGTCTTCAAGGTGGGTTACGGACCGATTTGTCCAGCGGTCCCCGCCTGGCCGTGCCTCTCCCATCAGATAGAGAAGGCCCTCAAGGCTGGCGTCCAAGACCTCGCAGGAGACTCCATTGGCCTTGAGCGCACTCGCCAGCCGCGCAATGCCGGGGGGCGGCTCACAGGGCTTGGCCACGGGTGGATGAACCAGAAGGATCATGGGTATGAGCACCGGCTTCTCGCTCTTCAGCGGGACCTGATCAAGGCAGAAACGTATTGAAAAGTGTCTAAAGTGAATTAACGTGCCTAAAATGGTAACATCTCAATAAATCGGGGAATGCGCCGTTTTTCAAGGCAACATCCAAGGGTTTCATCATGATCATGACGATCTCTTTGAAGCGACTGAGACTCGTCAATGTCTTCAGATCCATTGAAGTCTCCTTTCACGCCTGTCTGAATGCCCGCATGTCGTCAAGGTCCAGCTTCAGCCTTTCCCTGTGGGGAAGAGCCGGATGGATCTTCTTCCAATGGAAGGATGCCCAGTGCGCGGGCCCGTTTGGTCCATTGCCGGCGGGCCAATGCCTGCATATCCGCCTCGACATCGCTCTCGTCCACGACTTCAATTCCCAGCAAGGTCTCCATCACGTCCTCCATGGTGACGACCCCTTCAATCCCGCCGTATTCATCGACCACCATGGCGACATATTCGCCCTCACTTAGAAACTGTTCGAAAATCAGGATCAGAGGCATCGTCTCCGGCACCATTTTGATGCTCCTGCCGAGAGAGGCCAGGGTGGTATCGGGACGATCCCGGGAGACCTCCAGGATAACATCGTTTGTCAGGACAAAGGAATGGATGTTTTCCGGATCTCCATCATAGATCGGGATGCGGGAAAACCGAATCTCGGGATACCCGCTCATGACCTCACCCACCGTCATCTCCGACGGCAGGATAAACAGCACCGGCCGCGGCGTCATGACATCCCTTACCTTCAACTTGCCGACCAACAGGAGATTTTTCAGGATGCGGGACTCTTGTCTGCTGAAAAGGCCCAGCTTCCTCGCCAGGTCTGTCATGGCCTGAAGTTCTTCACGACTGACCACAGGCCCCCTCTTTCCGGTAGAGAGCCAACCGGTGATTTTCTGAGACAGGATCACCAGGGGATAGACAGACCCGATGAGAACAGGAAGGACCCGAACGGTCATGGGCGTCAACCGCTTCCAGTAAAGAACCCCCAGTGTCTTGGGGATGATTTCGGAAAGGATCAGGATCAGAAAGGTGAGAACGGCCGAGCTCACGGCCACATAGGCGCTCCCGAATACCACCAGGGACTGGGCCCCCACCCCGGCGGCTCCCACCGTATTGGCAATCGTATTCAGGCTCAGTATCCCTGCAAGGGGTCGGTCGATATTTAATTTAAGCCGACGCAGTTTAGCGCCGGTCGCCGGGGATTTCTGCTCCAGTGCCTCGACAAAACTGGGGGTGACCGAAAGGATCACCGCCTCCAAGATGGAACAGAAAAATGAGATCCCCACCGCAAGAAAGAGAAAGAATAAGAGCCAGAACATCGCAGAGTGCTTTCCTCACAGACTATTGTTTGGTTCAATCCCTAAATCCCTGAATTCCTGAATCGAAAGCAGTCAATCCCCATCGTCGGGTCTGTATGTCTCAGGATCAAAATAGGTTAGGGCCTCGCCCACGGTAAAGAGAGAACCGCAGACCACGATCAGGTCCTGGGGGCCGGCCATTTCCATGGCCCGGGACAACGCATCGGTCAGCAGTGGAACTGTCTCCCCGGGTCTTCCAAGGGGGGCGGCCTCTTTCATCAGGACCTCAGGGTCCGCGGCCCGGTAATAAAGGGGCCTTGTGCAAATCACATAATCAGCCAGGGGGACAATGATCCGCATCATCTCGCCGATGGCCTTGTCCGCCATCACCCCGATCACCAGGACCAGCCGCCTGTATCTAAACCCGGCCTTTATGGAGTGGGCCAGCATTCGCAATGCCCCGGGGTTGTGTGCCCCGTCCAATAAAATGGTCGGGTTCGTCCCCACAACCTGCATCCGTCCTGTCCACACCGTGTTTTGCAACCCCTTTCGAATATTCTCCTCAGAGACACGGATCCCCTTTTCGCCCAGCCTTTCAATAATTCCCAATGCGAGGGCCGCATTGTGGGCCTGCATCATGCCCTGCAAACCGAGACGGAGCCCCCTTATCCTGAGCCCCAGGCCCCTGTAATGAAGGCCGGATGCGGTGGTTCGATATAGGATATCCTTTCCAACACGCCACAGGGGAGCGCCCCTCTCCGCCGCAATGGCCTCAAAAGTCTTTATGACAGAGGGCTGGGCAGCGGCCGTGACTACATCCACGCCTTTCTTGATAATCCCCCCCTTTTCTCTGGCGATATCCACCAGACGGTTTCCCAGAAAAACCTGGTGCTCCAGGGAGATGTTGGTGATCCCGCAAACCAGCGGCGTGATCACATTGGTGGCGTCGAGACGCCCCCCCATGCCCACCTCCATAATGGCCAGGTCCGTCTTTTCCCGGGCAAAATAGATGAGGGCCATGGCCGTAGCGGCCTCAAAAAAGGTTGGAGGGGCCTCAGGCGCGAAGACCCTGCGCAGCTCATCAATCAGCCCTGCGGCCGTATCCTGACGGATTTCCTCCCCGTTTATCCTGAATCGTTCGGTGAACCGGACCAGATGGGGTGACGAATAGAACCCCACCTTCAGGCCCGCCTCTTTCAGGATGCTGCCGATAAAGGCAGAGACCGAACCCTTGCCGTTGGTCCCTGCGATATGCACATATCTCTGGCCCTTATGGGGGCTTCCAAATGCCTTCAGGATGTTTTCGGTCTTCGAGAGCCCGAATTTGATGCCGTATTTCTGAAGGCTGTAAAGGTAGTTGACTGCGTCCTGATATCTTGTATTTTGGGTTTCCATGTCTTGGTATAGTAAGGCTTACCCCTGAATTTCGAATGAAGAGCTTACCGGTTTTAGTCTCTGATCATTGAGATGACACGCCTAAATCATGATTCCTTAAATTATTTTCTCAAGTTTCGCACCCCTTCGCGTTCCAGACCGGGAGGTATCAGGTCCGGGGCTGGCTATTTCCAAATTGAGTTTTAGTCGTCCCGTATAGACGTATCATGCCAAATTTATTGAAATGATAGCCTAATGAAGGGTGCGAAACTTGAGTTATTTTGTCATAAATCATTTTGTAGCTGTTCAATATCCCGGGCACCAATAAAAGGCTTACGCCTGAATGCCGAATGAGGCGGTTGGTGGTTTTGGCCTCTGATTGGTGATACGGTTGAGGATTGTTTCAATCGTCAATCGTCAATTTCTCAGATCTTCTCCAGGGTGGTATATTCGAGATGGAGGAGCTTCCGGCCGGCCTTCTTAAAAAATACCTCTACCTTGTTGCCCTCTAAAAATCTGGAGACAACGCCCGTCCCGAACGCGGGGTGCCGGACCTTTTCGCCCTGAGAAAACGGCGATGACCTGTCTGCTGTCTTGAAAAGATCCGTACCCCCTCTTTTCACAACGCCCCCCCGGTCCGATCCCATCGGAATGGTCCCGTATTCGTGTGAAAACAGGTCGTCCGGAAGGGCCGCGATAAAGGAAGATAACCCATTCCCGGTCCTGGGGTAAGAAGACCACATGGGCGGCGACTCCTCCCCCGGGTAGGAGATGATCAACTGGTCTTTGGCCCGGGTGGCCGCCACATACATGAGACGCCGCTCTTCTTCCAGGTTCAGGGGGTTGCCGTAAGACATGGAAGAGGGGAATCGCCCTTCCATGACCCAGATAATGAAAACCACCGGCCACTCGAGCCCCTTGGCGGAATGGACCGTGGACAGGGTAAGGGTCTTCCTCCTGCCTCCCGGTTCCACGTCTGCCGTGCTGCTGGGAGGATCCAGGACCAGATCGTCAAGGAAGCCCCCCATCTTTTTGTACCGTTCAGCCATGGGGATCAACTGCTCCAGTTCCTTTTCGCGCCTCGGATAGTCATCAAACTTTTCCTTCAGAATGGGGAGGTAATAGGCCATGACCCGCTCAACGGCCTTCCTCGGGGTGGTCTCTCCGGCCGTTAAATGGCTTAAGAGTTCCCCTAAAGCCTTGAGGCCCCCCTCCCGTTTCCCGGCCCCCGGCCACGCGGCAATCCGATCCGGAGAAACATCTTCTTTCTTCATCCACTCAATGATGGCCTGACTCTTGCCCAGGCCCACGTTTTTGACAAGCCTGAGTATCCGGATCCAGCTTATGATCTCATCCCGGTTCACCAGGACCCGCATGTGGGCCAGGAAGTCCTTGATGTGGGCGGACTCGAGAAACTTGAACCCTCCATACTTCACATAGGGGATATGCTGACGGGTCAATTCCGCTTCCAGCTCAAAGGAATGGTATGCGGCCCGAAACAGGACCGCAACGTCATCAAGAGACCGGCCCTCAGCCACCTGTTCCTGGATATACCGGGAGATGAGGAGGGCCTGGCCATGTTCGGTCTTCGTATTGACGACCTTCGGCTTATCCCCTCCGCTGCGGTTCGTGAAGAGGCATTTTGTGTACCTCTCATTCGCCTGCTCCATCAGGGCGTTGGTCAGGGCGAGGATCGGCTGTGTGGAACGGTAGTTCTGCTCCAATTTGATGATTTTTGTCTTCGGAAAGAGGGAGGGAAAATCGAGCATGTTCCGGTAATTGGCCCCCCTGAAGGAGTATATGGACTGGGAGTCGTCGCCCACCACCATGATATTCTGGTGTTCATGGGCCAGCCATTTGACGATCTCGGCCTGGATCCCGTTGGTGTCCTGGTATTCGTCCACCATGATATGGCCGTATTGGAGGCTCAGTTCACTGCGGACATCCCTGTTTTCCCTCAAAAGTCTCTGAAAGGAGATGATCAGATCGTCATAATCCATGAGCTGATGGTCCTTTTTGTATGCTGCATAGAGCCTTCCGAGATGTTCTATCTGGGGCGCCACCTCAACGAATTGCCCGTATTCCTCCAATATGAATGCCTCGACAGGCGTCTGAAGATTGGCCGCCTTGCTCAACATATTGCCCAGGGTGCCCCGTTTTGGAAACCTTTGGGCCGTCTTGGGCATCTGAAGGGCAGGGATAAGGGAGTGGATAACCTCTTCCATGTCGGACCGGTCCAGAATCGTAAACGAGTTGTCGTAACCCACGGCCTCGGCATGGCGTCGGAGGACCTTCAATGCGAGGGAGTGGAAGGTTCCCCCGGAAACGAACCGACACCTGGCGTCGGAGAGACCGGCCGCCCGGTCCAGCATCTCCTGGGACGCTTTACGGGTAAAGGTGAGCAGCAGGATGGATTCAGGGGACACGCCGGACTCCACCAACCGCGCCACCCGATAGACCAGGGTCCGGGTCTTGCCGCTCCCGGCCCCGGCGATCACGAGGATCGGGCCGTCCGAGGCCGTCACGGCCTCCAGTTGGCCGGGATTCAGCATGTTTTCGTAGTCAATTCGGTTTGCCAAGGGCTCAAGGTCCTTTCTTGTAAAAGACTCCGCGATTCAATCGAGGCGTGCATATGCGATAAACAAATCATCTCCGGTGTCTTGAACCTGCAGGTAAGATCTTGCAAGGCCCTTTTATTGGTGATAAGGTTTTTGCTGAGATGATGCTTTTTCTGTTGATACCAGATTCGGCACCTTTCTTCAATATGATACTCAAGGGGCATTTAAGTTTAAGCAGGAGGGATTGTGGGGCACGGAATTTTTAGCTGGATAGGGGATGAAGCACTGTTGCATAATCTTGTAGCGGGATTTGCCACCCATGTCTTGTTCATTATAATAGCGGTTTGTTTGCTGTTGCTGGTCAAAGGGGCCGACTGGATGATTGACGGCGTTGTTGCCCTGGCGCGCAGGACCGGCCTTCCAAAAATTGTCATCGGCGCTACCGTCATCTCATTGGGGACCACTACGCCGGAGGCGGTCGTATCGGTTATGGCGGCCTGGATGGGCAACCCAGGCTTAGCCCTGGGTAATGGCGTTGGTTCTATCATTGCCGATACCGGTCTGATCTTCGGATTGACATGCCTCTTGACGGCCGTGCCCGTAAACCGGTTTATCCTCAACCGGACAGGCTGGGTTCAGGTAGGGGCAGCTACTCTCCTGGTCGTCATTTCTGTTATCGCCCTGATCACTACGACCGGCGAAGCCACCCTGAACAGGTGGGTCGGGTTCTTTCTCCTGGTCCTGTTGGCCTGCTATATGTATATAACATATGTTTGGGCCAAGCAAGGAGGAGACCTTGCCACAGAAGGTGAAGATAACGATAACAGCGAATTTATTGGTTTGGGAAAATGCTTGTTGTTGGTCCTTGGCGGCCTGTTTCTGGTTGTTCTCGGCGCAAGAGTTTTGGTGCCGAGCGCCTCGGAGATCGCAGGCAGATTCGGTGTACCCGAAGACATCATCGCCTGCACTATGGTGGCATTTGGCACATCTCTCCCCGAATTGATGACGGCCATCGCCTCTGTCAGGAAGGGGCATCCCGAAATCACGGTGGGTAATGTGGTGGGCGCGGATGTCCTGAATTGCCTATTTGTGATTGGCGCTGCTGCTGTGGCCAGTCCTTTAGCAATCCCCGCCAACTTCTTCACCTTTCACTTCCCGACCATGCTCATCATCCTTTACTCTTTCAGGGTCTTCATATTCATGGGCAAGGATGGTCATTTCAAAAGATGGCAGGGGGCCTGGCTTCTTGGCGTATATATCGTCTATGTGGTCCTTCAGTATTACCTCAACGTCGGTATGGCCGAGGGCCATTGAGGATGTCCGGTCATTCATGGAAAGGGCACCATGGGCCGCGCCACAAGTTTGTCCGCGCTAAAATGAGTGATCCAGGTTTGTAATGAGTGCTGAAAATCCTTTGCTGAGTTGCCCATGTAAAAAAATCCCTTTACACATTGAACATTTTGTTGACTGTCCAGCTCTTACCTTTTGCCTACATCCGCTCATTCCTTTGGAACGTTCAAAGACAAAAAATCTTTTAAAATCAATTAATAATCCAGATTTTTATTCTCGAGGCGGATCAAACGGGGTTTGGCATATATCTTGAGTCTCATCTGGGGATATTCTTCTGGCCTGAGGACCAGAATTTCTATCTTGGACTAAATAGGCATTGCATTTCACGGGCAAACCTGGCTTCGTCCTGAATTTGCTCTTCCATCCAAAGTCGTGAGCAAACTGCAAGACTGACGAATCAACCGTTCAAATTTGTGAGGTGAACCCACAAGCCCTTAACCAATGAACGCTTATGAAAAATTAAAGGGGGATCATATGAAAGCGGGGAGTAAGATAATTGGATTAACGTGGTTGGCCCTTTCCCTGATTTTGTGGGTCCAGACGCCCGTTCTGGCTGCGACAACTGAGGATGTCTTGAAACGGCTCGAAAATCTAAGCACGGTCATCCAGGAGCAGCAGAAGGAGATTGAACGGCTGAAGCAGGAACTGATCAATCAACGGAAATCCATTCAAGAGGGCCAGGCCATCCAAAAAGAGGAGATCCAGAGGACGGTCAAGGCTGAAACAGAGGAGGCCGCGAAATCGTGGCGGGAATGGGTCCCCGAGTGGGTGCAGAAGATCAAAATCTCCGGCGACCTGAGGCTCCGATACGAGAGGCTCTGGGATCGGGGGATGCTAAACCAGGACGGCACCCCGGCGAAACAGGACCCGCGGGATCGGGGGAGGATCCGGGTAAGACTCTATGTGGATGCCCCCATCACCGACGAGATCGACACCCACATCATGGTCAGCACCAACATGTCCACCCATCAGGAGGCCACCACGAGCAATGCAACCTTTGGGGAGGATTTCAACGACAAGGGAATTTATCTTGCCAGGGCCTATGCCGAATACAAGCCGAACTGGCTCAAGGGCCTTGCGCTCGGGGCCGGCAAATTCAAAAAGAATTTCTACAACACCGACATCATGTGGGATCCGGACGTGAATCCTGAAGGTGTATATGAATCTTACAGGTATTCGGGATCAAAGATCTTTCAGCCCTTTATCTACCTGAGCCAGATGGTGGTCAATGAAAACAACCGAACGCCCGACGCCATGCTGTATCTCACCCAGGCAGGCTTCGACTGGAAGATCGGGCCGGTCAAGTGGATGCTGGCCGGGAGTTATTACAGTTGGAGCAATCTGGCCGGCACCAAGTGGATGGGCACGGGCGAATACAACTCGGGGGGCGGCAATACCTTTATCACGGACAGCGCCGGCAATATCCGGTATAAATACGATTACAAACTCTGGGAGGCCATTTCGACCATCGATTTCGATCTTGGACCCTTTCCCGTAGCGCTGGATCTTGACTATGTCCGCAATACGGCCGAGGGCGTTCCCAGCGATGAGGATTCGGCCTACTATGCCTCCTTCAAGATCGGAAGGGACAAGAACAAAGGCGATTATTCGCTCTTTTACAAATACGCCTACATCGAGCAGAACGCGGTTGTCGGGGCCATTAACGACCAGGATTTCTACGGCGCAAACCGGAAAGGGCACAAGATTGCGCTTCACTACTGGCCCTTTAAGAACACGCTGGTGAGGGCGGTCTTTTTCTATACCGACCCGGTATCCATATGGAAAAAGGAGGGGAATCCTCTCTGGAACGCGGACCGGTACAAGATGCATGAGGACAGGCTGCAGATGGATTTCATCTTCAAATTCTAGTACCGTTCACGGGTTCAAAGGTTCAAGGTTACGGGTTCCAGGTTTCAGGGCTAACCCGGTATTCAGCATCGAGCATCCAGTATCCAGTCTGGGTTGCATGTTTTTTCAATAGTCAATCGGTCAATATTCAATTCCAAGGGGTTTAAGCCCCACGTCCTTCTCACTGCACCAGAAGCATAAGTAGGGGAACCACAACGGCAATCATGACGACTAACAGGAAGGCGACCGGCAGCAGGAATGCAACGATAATTCTGAGGTAGGAGACGCCGTGTATTTCACGAAGCCCAACCACCTGTACGACGAGCCGCCAGACACCTCCGATCCAGCTCCCGACAACAGGCACCAATTCCCACACCTGGGCCGCCTGGGAATAGGCCACAACCCTGAAGGTGGCCTCGAACCCACTATTCCCCCCTCTGACCATCACGAGCAACAGGTGCAGGATGGCGCTGTAGATGAACATGCTGAGCGTCACGCAGATCGGCACGGCCACCACCAGGATCAGGAAGATCAGACCGGCGCTCAACTGTCCCAACACGGCCCCCCCAAAGGGGAAAAGGCCCCCCGAAACCATCATCACCGGCCAGAAAAGACCCAACATGTTGCCCACGGCGCCTACCAGGAGACCGAAGGCCAGGGGTTCTCCCAGGCCCCCGCTGAAGGTCAATCTCCGGAAAAAAGCGGCAGGAGAAAAGAGCACCTCTTTGAGAGTACGGAATACACCCCACACGAACCCATTTCCGGAACGGTTTTCCCAAGGCGCCCCCCTCCGCTCTGGCCCCATTCCCGATTCCTGTCCGATTTCTTGAAGGCCCCCGTCTTGATGGATATCTCCGGCTGTGGAACCGGTTCCCCTGCCGGGCAGTGAGATCTCGAACTTCCTCTTGCAGCGGGGGCAGATCGCCCATCTTGCCCGGTCAGGGATCATCTGTTCTGAGGTCTTCTTCGAAAAGCCACAGAAGGGGCATACTAATTCCACGGCCATTTATTGTCTCCTTCCCGCTCCTTCTTGAGCCGGCTCAGTTCCTTTTTTTCAGACCACCGCCTGACTTTTCCCACAAGTCCACCGGCTGAAGAACGATCCAGGGCCTGGCTCCTAAGCTCGAAGCCCTCTTCGGTCTGCAAGGCCGCCTGGAGGCATGCCTTTCTGTCCGGGCAATCGAAACAGGCCGGAACGATTTCCCTCAGGCCATCCTTTCCCATAGGAAACACCTTCTCCAGGATACCGAAACAATCCTTGCGCAAATGTGTCATAAGAGACCGTTAGATATTTAAGTGCCTAAAGTGACTAAAGTTAAGGGACCTGATGATACATTGGCTGCTGGTTACTCGTTGCTGGTTGCTGGTTCATTCGACGTTGAAAGTTGGACGTTCGATGTTGGATGTTCGTCCTTTGTAAAGTTTCTGCCTGATCGGACTGGCACCCGGCCAGAGGCGGCGCCCATATGTATCGGCAGCGCACTATACACTATTGCACCGATCGAATAAAGCACGTTCTGGAAAAATCCAACATGCCCAGTCACTAAGGTAACCTACAGCCTCCATTCCCTGCCCTGCCCACTGCGCAAACCCGTTGACATCGAACCCATTGACATCTATAATCTTGTCCCATGCAGAGAGACAACCGAATTTATCTCATACGGCATGGTCAAGTGACAGGGTATGAGAATTTCCCCGTATATGGCCACACCGATGTGGACCTGACCGACGTGGGGATTCTCCAGATAGAACAGATGGCCGAACGCCTTCGTCTCACAGAACTTAAGGCTATCTATTCAAGCGACCTGATTCGATCTGCAACCAGTGCACGTCTGATCGCCCGCCATCACGATGTGCCGGTTTATTTTCTGCCCGAGCTGCGGGAGATGAAATTTGGCGAGTGGGAAGGCCTGACCCTGACAGACATCCGAACGCGTTTCCCAGAGGAACTGCAAAAAAGGCAGGATGATCTGATCAACTACAGGGCCCCGGGCAACGGGGAATCCATTGCCGATTTGGCCGAGAGAATCGAAGCGATTTTTGATCGCATCCGTGCCGAGCAGCAGGGAAAAGACATCGTCATCGTAGCCCACGGCGCCGTCAACCGGGTCATCCTCTGCAGGGCTTTGGGCTTGGACCTCATCCGGATGTTCAATATCCACCAGGCGTATGGCTGCCTTAACATCATCGACTATTTTTCTGACGCCACCTTGGTGCGGCTGGTCAACGGTTAGGCTGACCCGAACGCTATGTATGCATGAAAGGGCCTGGCGCCGACAGGCCTGTCAGGGCTAACAGGGAAAGACCCTGGGGTGCCCTGCTGTAAAGACAATCCAAACAGGTACGCGAATGGGCTCTCCTGAGAAAGCGGCCGACATCCGGCAACTTCCCCCGACTCCTGACAATTTTCAGGATATCCTGGACAGGGCGTCATCTCTCCGGGAACTCGGCCTGAATATTGAAGCTATTGCTGAATACAAAAAGCTCTTTTCCACCCAGTGCCAGCCAACAAAGATCATCCCGGGACTCGTGGCATGTCTCGCCAAAACGAATTCGCCCTCCAAAATTATCCAAAATATAGAAGAGATGGCCGCTCACTCCGACATGAGCAGAGGCAG
>CAYPDL010000087.1:0-16763 GCA_964409475.1 uncultured Desulfobacteraceae bacterium
ATCCGAAAAAGAGAAAGAAAATGGCAATCCGACAAGTTCTACTGCTTGGCAATCCCCAACTGTACCAAGAAAGCGAACCCGTGCTTGCGGAAGAGATGGAAACCTTACAGTCCGTAGTGGTTGATCTCCATGATACGCTGATGAACTTCCGCAAGCAATACGGAGTGGGCAGGGCGATTGCTGCGCCGCAGATCGGAGTGATGAAGCGGCTCCTCTACATGTCTGTTGGTGATATTTCGACTGTCTTCATCAATCCACGACTGGAGGACATGAGTGAGGAAATGATGGAAGTGTGGGATGACTGTATGTGTTTTCCTGATCTTTTAGTTAAGGTGATGCGCCACAAGTCATGCCGTATCCGATACCGAAATCAAGATTGGAAAAAGGATTCAATGGTTCTTCATGGTGACCTATCAGAGTTGCTCCAGCACGAGTACGATCACCTTGACGGCGTCCTCGCTGTCTCCAGAGCCATTGATGGAAGGTCCTTTGCTCTGAAGAGCCAGAAGCGGTTACTGGAAACCGCGACGGAATAGGGGACGGGTATTGGTATATTGATATCGGCAAAGCGAGATCACCATTAAAAGGTTCCGTGACACGATACATTTTTTCCTAACTTGCACGGCAGCGGACCGCGCGAAGGCGCATGCTCCGTGATCTTGCAGTCACTGCCGCGCGGCCGCTGAGCTGGCAGTTGATCAGGCTCCGCTTCGCTCCGCCAAATGTGAAAATATAAAAGTGTTGCCAAACTGCACACAATGTGATAATCTATAAAACAAATGAAAAGCATAAACTGGAACACAGAAAAGAGCATGGTTCTCAAGGCGTCACGGGGCATCTGTTTTGAGGATGTGGTTTTCTACATTGAAAGGGGTGACATATTAGACGATTATCTGCATCCCAACCAGCAGGAGTACCCCGAACAGCGAATCATGGTCATAGCTTTTAACAATTACGCCTACCTTGTACCTTATGTTGAGAATGAGGAAGAGTTATTTCTGAAGACCATAATCCCAAGCAGGAAGGCGACACGACGATATCTTGGAGAAAAATATGAAGACTAAATTAGCAAAAGAAGAAAAGGAAATACTCGATAGCTTCGAGAAAGGTGAATGGATCCCCGTTACAAACCTTGCGAAAAGAAAGAAAGAGTTGGTTGCGTATGCCCGCAATACCTTGCGAAAGGACAAGAGGTTGAATATACGAATTTCTGAAAGAGACCTCATTGAGCTTCAGAGAAAAGCGGTTAAGGAAGGCTTGCCCTATCAGACTTATGTATCAAGCATCATTCACAAATTTATCAATGGATCTCTGATCGATGCTGGAAAATAAAATGGCCAACTGGATTTTCACCCTTCCGGTATGTTCAATCCGCCGGGCACGGTCTTTACCTCAATGCACCTACCCGGGTTCGGGTCCGCCTTCCATGCCGGCGAATTCCATCTGCAATCCCAGCGAGGGGAACAATCGGATGGTACATTAATACCCAAGGCGGCCTAACGGCCGCAACCAAAAATGTCTCACACAAAGCCACGAAGACACAAAGATTTTCTTGTTTAAAGGCTATTAACGAATAACGAACCAATCAAAACTTCTTAGCGTCCTTCGCGCCTTGGCGGTTCAACAAAATTTCTCCGCAAATTGCGCAGAAGTTACAAACAAAGATTCTAAGGCCGTTTGCCCCATACTACCACGCCCAGAAAAGGCAAGTTTTTGTAACCCTCACCTCTGTCTTCTTGTGATGATATCGTATTCGAGGAGCACGCGGTCGACACGACGATTGGCTGAAGGCGTGCCATCAGGTTCAAGACGTCAGGCCGTAATATACGCTCCATTTTCAAGTTGGGCCGTAATTAAGGGACAACCCGTGGAACCGGGAGATATTTTAGGCGTCTATCGAACGAGCCCCCTAATTATTCAGCTTGACAGGTTGCCAACGGGAGGTATAATTAGCAGTATATTTGTAAGGCCATAAGGAGGGTTATCCATGGAATCCCATTACAGTATGAGTGATCTGAGAGTAAAAACAACGGTCTTGCTTGAAAAGAGCTTGCTTGAGGAAATCGACAAAATGAATCCCTTTAATACCAGGAAGGACTTCCTCAACCAAGCCTGTAAGGCCTATCTGAAACAACTGAGGCGAAGGTCAATAGACGAAGAATTAGCCAGGGCTTGTGCCGAGTCAGAGACTGAAGACCTTTCGATTAACGAAGAATGGGAACCGGTCGTTTTGGAGGGCTGGAAATGAGTTCTCCAAAGAGGGGTGATATCTACTGGATCAATCTGGACCCAACTGTCGGCGCCGAGATAAAGAAAACCCGGCCTTGCGTGATTATCTCCCCGGATGCGGCCAACCGAAGTGGGCCATTGGTGATCGTTGCACCGGTCACCAAGTCGCAGGGCAAAAAGGTCCATTTTCACGAGGTGTCACTTCCTAAGGCCATATCCAATCTTCAATACGACTCAAAGGTGAAGGTATTTCACCTGAGATGTGTTGATAAGAAGCGTTTGGGCGAATCACGCATTGGATTCCTTCCACAGGATCTGATCAAAGCACTGGATGAAAAAATCGAGATAGTGACAGGCCTCTATTAGATCCGCACCCGGTAACGCTTACTCACATGCTGCTTACGATCATGCAAAGACCGGCAAGGGATCCGAGGTCATCTGCTGGTCAAGAACCCGGCCCGCTGTAAGCTTTTTGCTCTGGATTTTGGGGGAATCTTAAGGAAGGTACCGTAACATGCGTTCACTGAAAGATGAGGTTAGGATCAAGGGATTGAGGCTGCGAAACCGGATCGTCCTGCCGCCGTTGACCACCAACTACGGGAGCTTGGAGGGGTATGTCACCGATGCGGTTATACAGTTTTACACCGAGCGGTCCAGGGATGTGGGCATGGTGATTGTAGAAGCCACGGCCGTGCAGCCCGACGGTCGGATCGTGCCGGGGAGCCTGGGATTGTGGGAGGATAGACAGATTGCCGGCATGGGCCGTCTTGCGGCAGCCATCAAGGGAGAGGGGGCCGTTGCGGTGGTGCAGCTTAACCACGCCGGTGCCCGGTGCACGCCTATGGGCGGCGAGCTGCAGGGGGCCTCGCCATCGGGCGTTGCCTTCAGGCCGGATGTGGCGCCCTTCGCCATGAGTCAGGAACAGATCGCCAGCATGGCGATGGCTTTTGCCGATGCCGCTAGAAGGGCAGCCCAGGCCGGCTTTGACGGGGTGGAGATCCATGGCGCCCATATGTACCTGATCAGCCAGTTTCTGTCGCCGTTCACCAATCACCGGGATGATCGATACGGAGGAGATGCCGCTGCACGGGCCACATTCGCTCGGGAAGTGGTGAGAGTATCGAGGGACAGACTCGGAAGGGAATACCCAATCCTGTTCCGCCTCAATGCCATTGAGGACATGGAGGGCGGGCAGACCCTGGCCGATGCCCTCGTGGTGGGCCGGCTTATGGCGAATGAGGGGGTGGATGCCTTGGATGTGTCGCTGGTCAGCGGCTGTACCTGGCGGGAGGTGGACGGAAGGAGATTTCCCATCTGTACATCGGCCTTCTCAAAGAAACAGCCTCCCGGAGCGAACGTTTCGGTCACGGCTGAGCTGAAGGCTGCGGCGGGCCTTCCTGTGATCGCAGTGGGAAAGCTGGGCGAGGAGATGGCGGCGGCTGAAGCCGTGCGCACCTCAGGGATCGATATGATCGCCATAGGCCGACAGATGATTGCCGACCCTCATGCAGCAGGGAAGATTTTGTCCGGGATGGACAAAGAGATCAACCGGTGCGACGAGTGCATGACCTGTTTTGCCAGCCTGGGACAAGGGAAACCCCTGGCCTGCAAGGTAAACAAGGGGCTCCCCGGATCACATGAGTCATGACTGGGGGCCGCCAGGCCAAGTGGGAGGTTTCATCGCCAGGATATTGTCCTTGATTTTGGCGAGACCGGGCCGGGCCAGAGCGGTTTTTCCAAAGGCCCCTTGAAACGTCTCTTCGTCCATGCTGAGAATGCGTTCTATTGGAGGGAGGACGACCTCTCCGGGTTCATCTCCCTTATTCATCGGGCAGACCTCCTGGCAGACATCACAGCCGAAAAAGCAGTCTCCCATCTTTTTGCCCGTTTCTGTGTCAACCCTCTCCTTTTGCTCAATGGTTCGGTATGAAAGACATTTCGCGGCATTGAGGCGGTAAGGGGCCTCCAGCGCTCCGGTGGGGCAGGCATCCAGGCACCGGGTGCATGAACCGCATTGGTTTTCCATGAGCGCCGGTTCAGGAAAGGAGGGGAGGGCGGTGGTCAGGATCTCCACCAGGAAGAGATAAGACCCATGGCCCGGGATGATAAACTGGGTGTTCTTTCCGATGAAGCCGATCCCGGACTGGTACGCAAAGCTCCTCTCCATAATGGGGGCTGAATCCACGCAGACCCGGGTACGGGTTCCGGGAAATTGCGGTTGGAGGGCCTCCGCTAACCCTTTCGCCTTCTTCCTCAGCCGGTGATGATAATCAATTTGTCGGGGTTCACTGTACCTGGCTGCCGACACGCCTTCAGGCGTGCAGGGTTTTCGGGGGGAGTAGGGATAGGCGAGGCTGATGATCGTCCGGCAGTCTTCAAGGAGCCTTGCAGGGTCTTCCCTGATGTCCAGGTTCCTCGCCATCCACGCCATACCGCCGTATCTGCCATCAGAAATCCAGGCGCGGAACCGGTCAAAAAAGAGAGGTGTACCGGGACGGGAAAAGCCCACGGCAACAAAGCCCAGATCGCCTGCCTGTCGGATCAGATCCATGGTTCATGAAGGCTTCCGGGCCCTGATGCGGTTACAGGTCAAAGGGGGTGAGGCTTTCATACCCGGTCTCTGTCACAAGGAGGGTCTGTTCAAACTGTGCGGACAAAGAACCGTCCCGGGTGATGGCGGTCCAGTTGTCGCTCAGGACATTCAAGTCCTTTTTCCCCAGGTTTATCATCGGTTCAATGGTAAAGACCATCCCCGGGATCAGGAGAATCCCCTCGCCCTGCCGGCCGTAGTGGGGGACCTGGGGTGCCTCATGAAATTCAAACCCGACGCCGTGGCCCACAAATTCCCTCACCACCGAGCACCCCTGACTTTCGGCATAGGTTTGAATGGCCCAGCCGATGTCGCCGATCCTGTTGCCGGGTCTGACCGCCGACATCCCCATCTTGAGGCATTTTCGGGCAACCGTTACGATCTTCTGGGCATCCGGCCCCGGCGTCCCGACAAAAAAGGTCTTATTCATATCCGCATAATAGCCGTTCAGGATGGGGGTGACATCCACATTGACAATGTCCCCATCCTTCAACACCCGTTTTCCGGGGATGCCATGGCAGATGACCTCGTTGACAGATACGCAAACGCTCTTTGGAAAGCCGCGGTAATTCAGCGGGGCAGGGATGGCGCCGTTTTTTATGGTGAAATCGTGAACCATTGAATCAATATCATCCGTAGTCATTCCCGGCTCTATATGTGAGGCCACCAGATCAAGGGTGCTCAAGGCAATACGCCCTGCCTTCCGGATGCCTTGGATATCCTTCTCTTCTTTCAGCCGGATATTATATTTCTTATGATACAGATCCTTGTTCTGGGCCAAAGGGTCTATAGTTTCCCTGTTAAGACAGCACTTCTTATACTTTAGGCCGCTCCCGCACGGGCAGGGGTCATTTCTACCGACCTTCAGTTCTCTATGTTTCATCAAAACCTATATTTAACCCCCTGACTTCAGTCCTTTTCACATACGCCTTGATCCTGCTGCCGGCTTCGCCGATCAAGACCACATCTTTATTATTTTATACGAAAGGGCCTCTGTAATCAATAATTATGTGCAGCATCCCAGGACGCGTCATTCCTGAAAGGCTATGGGTCTGCTATTCAATTGTCAGATTACTCACAGCAACCGTGCCGGCACGGCCATCGATCGTAATGGATTGGATTGTGGTTGTTGAGGTGTGGGTCGTGAAGCTGGTATCCCACCCCCCCTGGAGGTCCAGATCTTTTGTTTCTTGGATGGCAATATGCTCAGGGTAGCTTCCCTGGACAACTTTGACAGTAGCCCTGCTTCGTGCAGCATCGATCCCCTCCTGGATGCTTGAAAAACATGGGGTGCATCCATTACACGAACCGGTCGGGTCCACATAGACCGTCGATGGGACATCCGATATCGGCCCTATGTATTCTTTCGCTATCACCAGGTCGTCAAACCAGCAGCCGCAGCCAGGGTCGTTGGGCACGTAGTGTTCGAGCCAGACGTAGTTGATGTTGAGACCTTGGTCCTTTCTCCATTGAAATCCCTCAAAGGGGCGGCCGTCATCGTCGGGATAGAACCCATCCCATATCCAGGTCCCCACAGGGAACCCAGGGCCAAGGTGGGCCATCTTTTCGCCATTGATCCAGAACGCCTGCTCGCCGTTATGGGCGGCCACAGGGTCATTCATCTTTACCATGAATTCCACGCATATCCACTCATTCTTCGATACAGGCCATGGAGAAGGTCGTCCGCTGAAGGTATTGCCCCAGCAATCGCTGCTGGGCGCGGATCGCATGCCCATCCAGTAGGTATAAAAGTCCCAGCTCCAATGGGTCCCCATGGGCTCCACGCCGGTCGCCCACCGTTCATCCCCGTCAGGGCACGTGCCCGCCTCAGGCCAGGGCCAGGGCACGGATGGATTGCGTCCACCGAGCCAGACCCAGTGACCAGCACTCTCGCAGCACGCCTCGAATTTCGCATAGAACCGAATATGGAGTTGATCATAGCCGGGCAGGAGCCGCTGGTACATATCCGCGCTTCCACGCATAAACAGGGACTGACTTCCCGTGGAAAGAGCCGGGGTGTCTGAGCTGACGGCCATCCGCTCTTCATGGGTAGCGTATTCCCAACCCGATAAAACAGCTTCAAGGCCAACCCCTTCAAAATCCTCCGAAAAAACGACGTCCGGATCGTTCCCAATGCCACGATCCCCCACGTACCGAGATGCAATCCCGTATTCGCGAGCCCCTGACAAAGAGGGCGCAGTCCAGCTCAACAGGAAAAGCGCGAGGCCGACCAGCAGAGCCTGACATGTCCCTGTCAACAGGTATCGTGTCTTCTTCATCGGCTGACTCCAGGGTTTCTGTTAAGGCGAGAAATGATAGGCGCGGCGACATTGCCTCATACCTATCGTACCATCCCATGAAAAAGGGAAAAAATCAAGGCGACCCTGCGATAAGGAAAAAGAGGGAACCAGCCTTGATCGCGAGAGATGGCGGCAACATATTACATCATCCACACCCTGCACCTTATGCCGGATTCTCAAATAGTTGTTGAATCGTCATTCGACCCGCATTATAGTGGATCATCATCACTATTCAAAAGAGAAGGAAATGAAAAATACCTTAACTCTATGAAACGTCTTAAGGTCTTAGAGGGGACAGGATTAATGGTGTCGGCGTCTCCTTTCTTTCCCGCGATCGGCCGAGAAGGGATAGGGCCGACTTGAAATAATTTTTTCTGAGATTAGAATATCAGCCACACGAAACAGTCAGTAACGGAGGCGACAGCTATGTTTGAAGAGATCACCGAAAAAATCGAAGTGATGATGGAACGACTCGATGCGCTAAGAGGTCATCTTTGACCTGGACAGCCATCAGCAGGAACTTGAGAAAATTGAAAAATTGATGGCCACCCCCGGTTTCTGGCAGAAGGACCAGGAAGAGGTCTCCCGCCTGAGCCAGGAGAGGGCCTGGATGAGAGAGCAGATCGACGCCTGGCAAAAGCTCTACAAAGAGACAGAAGACACAAGTATCCTCGCTGAAATCGCCCATGAAGAAAATGATCAAACGGTCCTCAAAGAGGTGAGCCATGATGTGGCGCGCCTCCAGGGAGAGATCAAGGGAATGGAATTAACGTCCCTGCTCGGAGATCCGGATGACAAGCGTAACGCCATTGTAGCCATCAATGCAGGAGCTGGAGGGACCGAGGCCCAGGACTGGGTGGAAATGCTTTTCAGGATGTACACGCGATGGGGTGAGAACAAGGGGATGGACGTCCAGGTCCTCGACTATCTCCCGGGAGATGAGGCCGGCATTAAAAACGTCACACTTACCGTCTCCGGCACGTATGCGTATGGATACCTCAAGTCGGAGCATGGCATCCACCGCATGGTAAGGATCTCTCCGTTTGACGCCACGGGAAGAAGACACACCACCTTTGCATCGGTCTCGGTCCTGCCTGAAGTGGACACGGACATTGTGATCGAGATCGATGAAAGCGACCTTCGGATCGATGCCTTCCGGGCCAGCGGGCCGGGTGGGCAACATGTGAACAAGACCAGCTCAGCCATAAGAATTACTCACCTTCCCACAGGAATCGTGGCTCAGTGCCAGAATGAAAAGTCCCAACACCGCAACAAGGACATGGCCATGAAGGTTCTGAGGGCAAGGCTCTATGATGTTGAAAAAAACAAATTGGACCAGAAGAAGCATGAGATACACCAGAACCAGAAAGAGATCGCATGGGGGAGTCAGATCCGATCGTATGTGTTTAATCCCTACAGGCTGGTCAAGGACCACCGGACAAATGTGGAAGAAGGAAACGTAGACAAGGTCATGGATGGAGGCATCGACACGTTTATCGATGCATACCTGAGGATGAAGTAGGGGGTTCAGCCTCCCCGATAGGCCTGATTGATACTCTCGATATAGCTCCTGATCCCGGCGTAGATGCCGTCTGTGATGCTTTCCTGATATTTTTTGTCGACCAGCCGATCCCTTTCCCTGCGATTGCTGAGAAAGCCTACCTCTACGAGAACAGCAGGCATTTCGGCGCCGATGAGGACATAAAAGGGGGCCTGTTTGACGCCCAGGCTCCTGATCCCCGCATACACCTTCTTGACGTCCCCCACCATCCCATTCTGGACGTTATGGGCCAATCGGCTCGATTCATTGATCTTGGTATTCAGCATCAGATCATTTAAGATGGTCTGGAGATCGCTGATGCTCTTCTCGGATGTGGCGTTTTCCCGTGCCGCTACCAATACCGCACTCTGATCCGTGGCCATATTGAGAAAATAGGTCTCCAATCCATGAATTCGTTGGTCCTTGTGGGCATTGACATGCAGTGAAATAAACAGATCCGCCTTTTTCATATTGGCAATGGCCGTCCGCTGCTCCAAAGACAGAAAGATATCTTTATCCCTGGTAAGGAAGACCTCACACCCGATCTTTTCTCTCAATTTCCGGGCCAGCAGCCTGGCAATACTCAGGGTGATATCCTTTTCATAACGGCCCCCGATCCGACAACCGGGATCTTTTCCGCCATGTCCCGGGTCAATGACGATTCTCTTGACGGTCAAACCGAGCTGTCTGGCCAGAGAGACCGTAGGGTCAGGCGCCTCCTCCTTCCAGATTCCTTTCCTGACATCCCGCTTTTTGGTTGTGAGTTGGGGCTGGAGCTTCGTGTCGGCGTCTTTCAGACCCTGCACATCCACCACAATCCTGAACGGATCATAGAGGTGGAATACCTTGTACCCGCCTATCCTTTCCATATCCAGGACCACGCGCACCGTATCCAGTGTGTATTGGCCTGCCCTGGCCTTTTGAAGCAGATCACTTTTGATCGGGACCGCACTCTCAATACCCTTGGGGATACGTGCATTCTTGAGATCCATATAGATCCTGCGCGGTTTATCATGATCGGGGTCCGCCTTCAGCAGGTGGTGCTCGTAGGCGACCGGGCCCTCAAGATCAATGACTACCCGCGTGTAATTAGGGGCCGACCAGTGCCGGATATCCTTGACTTGAACGCGGTTGGCCTTGGACCGGGGGGCCTCTGCCGCCCCGGTCTGTCTATCCTTGATGCTGAGGGTCGCTGCCAGCTTATTGAGCATCTCTCTGGCCTTGGGCCGCATGTTCCCGGAGGGGAAGTTCACGTCCACCTTCAGGAATTCCACATAGGCCTGGCTCGGATCGTCTTTGTGTTTGTAAAAGATCTCGCCGATCCTGTATTGGGCATCATCGGCCAGGTCATGGCCCTTGTGTTTGTCGATCAGGGTCCTGTAAAGGGTGATCGCCTCGTCCAGGTCATTGGCGAGGCCGGAGTATCTGTACAGCCCTGTATAAAGCTCGGCTGAACGGTAAAGTGCCCACACGGCCTGATCGCTTTCGGGATAGGCTGTGTAGACCTTTTTGTAGCGATCTGTGCATTTGAGCCAGCTATGGCGGTACATCTTCTTTTTGGACGACGCTTCCAGTGCCTTTCTGCACTGGCCTGCGGCCTCGAGCAGGGCCTCCGGCCCGGCCTTGGTCTTACAGAAGGCCGGGGGAGATGCCACAAAAAAGCCCGCCAATAAGAGAACCATCCAGATGTAATAAATCCTGTTGCTCATGCCCAAACGAGCCTCTTTGAACCTTCAATCCCTAAATTTCACTTGCCCCAGATCGCCTCGTCGCTCCAGTCAAATCGGCCCGAAATCCAGTTGCTTCTTCAGATCGTTGAGTGTCACCAGTGCCTCCACCGGGGTCATGGCGTTAAGGTCAAGGTCCCTGATCCGTTCTCTCATTTCCCAATCCCCGGACCCGAAAAGGGCCAACTGCACCATGTCCCCTTTCCCCGATTCGGACGCCCGATGACGGGCCAGACGAGGCCTGCCGGTTTCATCCGCCTCGGTCTTCTCCAGGTTGTTCAAAATCTCCTTGGCCCGCCTGATAACGGCCTCCGGGATTCCCGCAATCTGGGCAACCTGGATTCCGTAACTCCGGCTGGTCCCCCCTGGGACCAGCTTTCTCAGGAAAATAATCTTATCATTCCATTCCCGGACCGCAATATTGAAATTCTTGACCCGCTGTTTTGTGGCCACAAGTTCAGTCAGTTCGTGATAGTGGGTGGCGAAAAGCGTCCGGACGCCCTTCCCCTCTCTATCGTGCAGTGCCTCTGCAACAGCCCACGCAATGCTCAGACCATCATAGGTGCTGGTCCCCCGTCCAATCTCGTCCAGAATGACCAGGCTCTTGGGGGTCATGTGCCTCAAAATGTTGGCCGTTTCATTCATCTCTACCATGAAGGTGCTCTGTCCTCTTGCCAGATCGTCTGATGCGCCGACCCGGGTGAAGATACGGTCAACCAGACCGATGACCGCCCTTGACGCGGGTACGAATCCCCCCATCTGGGCCATCAGCACGGTCAGTGCAGTCTGCCGCAAGATGGTGGATTTACCTGCCATATTGGGCCCGGTGATGATCATCACTTGCTGTTTTTCAGAATCTAGATGGATGTCATTGGGGACGAAATCCTCCTCTTTGACGCTCAGCTCAATGACGGGGTGCCTTCCCTGAAGAATATCGAGCGTGGTGCTGTCGTTTACTTCCGGACAGGTGTAATCGTTGGCCTCCGCGGTCTCTGCCAGTCCGGCAATCACATCAACTTGTGAGACACGGGCTGCCGTCTCTGTCACTCTCTGATTCTCGAGGGCAATTTTTTTGCGGATACCCTCGAAAATCTCGCCTTCCAGTTCCACCCTCTTTTCTTCGGCGCCCAACACCTCCCCTTCCTTGACCTTCAACGCCTCCGTAATATAGCGCTCGCCATTAGCCAGGGTCTGTTTCCGGATATAGTCGTCGGGTACAAGATGGAGATTGGTCCTGGTGACCTCAATATAATATCCGAAGACCTTGTTAAATCCTACCTTCAGGCTCGATATTCCGGTCTTTTCCTGCTCGGAACGGGCAAATCTGGCGATCCAGCTCTTTCCGTCGCGGCTCAAAGAGATCAATCTGTCCAGTGCGTCGTCATACCCCTCTTTGATAATCCCGCCTTCCTTCAGAGAGACCGGCGGTTCTTCATGGATCGACGCTTCTATTAGCTGTGCGATATCCTGGAGGGCGTCCAGGTTTGAGGCAATGGCGGATAACAGGGTGCTGTTGGAATCCTTCAGGGCATCCTTGATGAAAGGGAGACTCAAGAGGGAGGATTTAAGGGCGATAAGATCCCTTGCATTGGCCCTCTTGAGGGCAATCCGACCGTTAAGACGAGCAATATCATAGATTTTTTTCAGCTCATCCCGTATTTCTCTCCTCAACAGGGGGGCCTCCTTGAGGCAGGAGACGGCCGCTGACCGCTCCCGGATCTTATCAAGGTTGACAAGAGGATAAGAAATCCAGTTTTTGAGGAGCCTGCTCCCCATCGGGGTGACGGTTTGATCGAGGATGTGGAAGAGAGATCCTTTCACCGACTGCCTTCGCATGGTCCTCAACAGTTCCAGGTGGGCGCATGTGGACCCGTCCAAGACCATATAGTCGCCCATGTGGTAGGTCACGATCTCTCTGATGTGCTCAGGAAATCCTTTTTGGGTATCCCGCAGATAAGATGCAATGGCCCCGGCTGCGATGATTCCGTGGGGCATATCCTGGCATCCGAATCCGGCCAGGGATCTTACCTGCAATTGCTCTTTCAGGAGTGATGCTGCATCACGGGGATCATAGGAATCCCTCTTCAGTACCTCCAGCCGGTAACTGGAGAGGGCCTTCCGGGTCGCCTGATGGTCGTTTTCAGGAATCAGGACCTCGGCCGGATCGATCCTCGCCAGTTCATCTAAAACAGCCTCGAACGACCCCATCTCCGTCACCCTGAACTCGCCTGTAGAAAGGTCCACGTGCGCCAGCCCGTAGGCGCCCTCGTCTCCCGATACGGCGGCCATGAAGAGATGGGTCTTGTCGTCGAGCTCTTTTTCATCCACCACCGACCCGGGCGTCACCAGCCTCACGACCTCCCGCTTCACAATCCCCTGGGTCGATCCGGGATCCCCGATCTGCTCGCAGATGGCCACCTTCCATCCGCTGTCCAGCAGTTTTCCGATATAGGCTCGGTTGGCATGGTGAGGAATGCCGCACATGGGTACCTTGTCTCCATTATAGGTCCCTCGTGATGTCAGGGTGATACCCAAAATCCTGGAGGCGATCCGCGCATCATCGAAAAACATTTCATAAAAATCACCCATACGGAAAAATAAAATGGCATCAGGAAATTGATCCTTGATGCCCATGTATTGCCTCAGCATAGGTGTCATTTGGGTCATCTGGAATTGAAAATTGACGATTGAATATCTTCTATTGACTGTTGAGCTGAAAGATCCAGATCCGTACCCGCGTGTCTGATTTCTCCCCTGTGTCGCCCATCCTTCATGGAAGTGTTCCCGTAGCGGGATTAGACGGCTGCGCCCTTGGAATCTATCAGGCCGATGGTATCCCATCGGTTGCACTGGGGGCATTTCCACTGAAGTTCGGCAGGTTCGAAGCCGCACTGGGCGCATTGGAACCTCAGATAGGGCATGTTCAGATGAGCGATGAGGTCACGATATTCGCTGATCACATCTCTTTCCCTCCCCTGGTTCAGGAGGATCTCGCCCTTGAATCGTCTGGCCTCCCAGAAAGAGGGGTCCATTTCGAGCGCCTTTTCGATTTCCCCCAATGCAGCTTCCGCATCGTTTTCGTTATTCAGGTAGCGGGCCAGGGCCATGTGGGTAAATGCATCGGCGTTGGACCGAGAACACTCCTTCAGGAAATTTCCCACCGGCTCCAGATCCTTCATTCGAGAGTAGGCCCCTTCGAGACGGCGATATGCCAGAAATGTGAACTGGGGGGTGATTTCTACGACCTTCTTCCAGGTGGAGATCGCCTTTTTGTACTCCTGTTTGGCAAAATAAAGATCCCCCAGGTGAAGGTAGGCGTCCACACACCGCCTGTCCGTGGATATGGCTTTGGAAAAGAGGGATTTTGCCCGCTCCAGCTCCCCCTTATCCTGGCATATTTTTCCTGTTTCAACCAGATAGTGCGCCAGGATGTTCTCGTGTTCGTCTTTTTTTAAGCGCGCAATCTTCTGTCGGGTGTCGTAGGCGTTCTCCCAATCCTTTAACTCTTCGTAGATTTTTTCAATCTCTTTTAAGGTTTTTACATCCGAAGGGTCGTGCCGTTCCACCTCAAGGAAGGTCTTGAGGGCGCGGTTCAGGAACCCCCCTTTCCGGTAGTCTTTGCCCAGATCGAAAATGGCCCGGATCTTTATGCTCTGATCTATATTCGGCCTCAATATGATATTCTGCCGGATCCGGATGGCCCTGTCTATGTCGCCTTTTGAACGGTACAGATTGCCCAGCGCCACATAGGTCTCAATGGTGTCCGAGTTCACCTGAACCGACTTGGTAAATTCTTCGATGGCCTGATCGCGATCGTCTGAAAGGAGGTACTGTATCCCCTTGAAAAAGGATTTATCCCCCTTGCTGGCGATGGGTTTCTTCTTTTCCCTGTTCGCAGGCCTGATCCAGAAACCCAGAAAAAGCCCTGTCAGCAGGGCGATCACTGAAACGATCAGGATCTGCCGGACCCCCGGTTCAAGAAGCCATTGCCAAACGGATTGCAACACCGTAATTTCTCCTATTAAGCCTCCCCCGCCGACACATTATCACGCATCCCTAATGCAGGCCCACGGCCGCAACCAAATTGACACCCTGCGGTTTAAGGTTTGAGGAGCGCTTCGCTTGAGGTTGGAGGCAAAAAACTCGTTGCCTCCAACCTCCAACCTCCAACTTCTCCACAAAAAACAGAGAAGTTGCAAACAAAGACTCTAACGTCCATTGAGACAGGGTGATGCCTTCCCGGCCCGGGATAGAAACCAGATGCGGGCAGGGGGTCAACCTGCGAGGCTGTTTCTCATGCATTGACGGGAGGCCGCTCCAAATCCATAGCCTCGCTGGTGACAGGGAGATTCCTGAGAGAGTTCAGTTCCTGCTCCTTGTCCTTTATATCTTTCATCAGCATCTTGATCTGCCGCCTGAAATCAAGACGTTCGGAAATCCCATACACCCATATGCACAACACGCCGATAAGAAACGTGATAACGGCAATCAAAAATACGGGAAGGCCAGACGTCTCAGCCTGGTAAAAAAGCAGGTTGATCTTGAAACTGATAGGGGTTGTCAGGGCCTGGTAGTTCTGAACCGCCACAATAACGACAACAAGCAAAAACAGGATGACGATAATCGCTTTTACATGTTTCATTCCTCACCTCCGTGAACGATGTTAATTTCTTTGAAATGCGGCAACAGCCTATGATAGGTCTCCTCAATGTGCTCTGGAATAACCCTCACCTCCCCGAAGACCGTCATATAATTACTATCGCCGTTCCACCGTGGGACAATGTGGAAGTGCATATGTTCTTCGACGCCCGCCCCAGCCACCTTGCCGAGGTTCAGGCCCACGTTGAACCCTTCAGGGTTCATGGCCTTTTTTAGGATTTCGACAGAACGCGTAACCATTGTCAAGAGGTCCAGTCTCTCATCCCGGGAGAGCGATTCCAATCCCTTGACGTGCCTCACCGGGGCGACCAGGAGGTGTCCATTGATATAGGGAAACCGGTTCATCATTACCATGGACAGATCACCCACATGCAGAATGAGTCTTGATCTATCCGTATCGCGATTGTCCCCAGGGCAGAAGATGCACGCCCCCGCACTCTGGTCCGACAGGATATATTCCATGCGCCACGGCGCCCACAATACCTTCATATCGATTCCTCAAACGTGGATGATTTCACCGCGTGCCGTCTCACCCAGCTCCAGGACGCCGATACTGTGCTCCCCGGAAGCGCTGTATCCGGTTGCGGTCCCGGGATTAAAAAAAAGGATCCCGTCCTTCACGTGATTCGAGGCGATGTGGGAATGTCCGTAGACGATGATATCCACGTTGTGAAACAGGGGGAGAATGCGATCCTCCAGGTCATCGGACTGCCCCCAGCCATGGATCAGTCCAATTTTGTATCCGGCTGAATTTAAAATCTTTTTTTCCGGAAGAAGCTGCTTGACGGCCTCGAGATCCATATTGCCGCAGACACCATGAAAATCCTTTGCATTAAGGAAATCAATGACATCCGGCGATACAACATCGCCCGCGTGGAGGACCAGATCCATATCAGACAGATAATGATTATAGATCTCGACAAATTCCTCGGTCACCTGATGAAGGTGGGTATCTGAGAGCACGCCGATTTTCATAATGTTTTTCATAACAGGTCAGTTCACGAAAATAGGCCATTTGAATTGATATGGAGGGTATACCAATAGAGAAAAAAAGACAAGGCATAATCTTCAAGGAGATTCAAAAATGATTTGACAGGAACGCGATAACATCGGTATCTTAAACGGGAAATAATTCCGGTTTGCGAGGTTGAAACAATGCCGATATACGAATTTTACTGCCCTCAATGTCACGTGATATTCAATTTCTTTTCCAAGTCGATAAACACAGAAAAGCGGCCCTCATGCCCCAAGTGCGGCAAGATCAAGCTTGACCGAAGGATGTCGGTTTTTGCAAGTCCCCGAAACCAGGGAGGTGAAGATGAGGCCCCGATCCCCGATATCGACGAAGGTAAGATGGAAAAGGCCATGAGCCTCCTTGCAAGGGAAGCGGAGCGTCTGGACGAGAACGATCCGAAGCAGGCGGCCAACCTCATGCGCAAATTGACAGATATGACCGGGGTAAATCTCGGTTCCGGAATGGAGGAGGCCCTGCGCAGGATGGAGGCAGGGGAGGACCCGGAAGGCATTGAAGCGGAAATGGGAGATCTCCTGGAAGGAGAAGATCCGTTTGCCTTTGAAAAGAAATCGATTGCAGGCGCCAGATGCCGGCCCCCCCGGATGGATGACACCCTGTATGAGCTGTGAGGCTGAGCGGCGGGTTTATGGGGTTTGTTGAGTTGCTTGGGTTTATTGGGTTCGGGAGGAACTGGCAGATTCGC
>CAYPDL010000088.1:0-16729 GCA_964409475.1 uncultured Desulfobacteraceae bacterium
GTCCTTTGGGAAAGAGACCCCCACCGGCCTTTTTCATATGCCTAAAGTGTTACAATACTTGAAACAAAGGGATTTGATCCATTAGAAGAAGTGAAAAAAGCCGTTGCAGAGCGCTGGGTAAAGGCTGTTAATGCTGATTGGGGATTCGGGCTGGATCCCGAGGCTTGAGACCCTGGTTCAGGGCGGGCTGTCCCCGGACATGGAAGATTCGGTCCGGGATGCCCTCGAGGCCCTGGCGTGCAGTGATCACGCCGCCTGATGGCCCCCTCCCTTGCAGACAGGGAGGACAATGGTGAAGGTGGTCCCGGAACCTATTCGGCTGACTACCTGGATATCGCCGCCATGTTCCCTGATGAAACCGTAACAGACAGACAGTCCGAGGCCCACGCCCTTGATGCTGTCTTTGGTTGTAAAAAAGGCGTCGAAGATCTTATGGAGGTTTTCTTCTCTGATGCCGGTCCCCGTATCGGAGAATTCTATCCGTATCGTACCCTCTACGGCCCTGGTGACAACCGTCAGGGTCCCCCCGTCCGGCATGGCGTCCCTCGCATTGGCGATCATGTTCAGAAAGACCTGCCTGAGCTGATTCTTGGAGGCGTATGCCTCTCCGAGGCCGTCCTCCAAGGAAACCGATAGGCCGATACTCCGTTCCCGGAGCTGCTTTTCGTGGAGGAGAAGGATTTCATCCAGGATTTTGTTGATGTCGGAAGGCTGTTTGGTTTCCTCGTCAGGCTTGGAGAACGACAGCATCTTCCGGAGCATTTCAGAGAGCCTTTCCGTCTCTGACAGGGCCATCTCCAGGATTTTTCGCCTTTTGTTCTGGGGGGAGATCTCGGTCTTGAGCAGCTCCAGGGTATTCATGATGCCGTAGAGAGGGTTGTTCAGTTCGTGGGCGATCTGTGAGGTCAGACGCCCCATGGCAGCCAGTTTCTCGGACTGCAACAACTGCTCCTGGGTCTGGCGGAGCTTTCGTTCCATGTTCAAGCGGTCTTCCAGATCCACAAAAATGCCGACGGATGCCGCCTCGGCGCCGTCGACATCATAAATGATGGCGGAGGAGAGGTTCCCTTCGACCACCTCGCCATCCTGCCGCACATAGACCATCGGGTAGGATCGCAGTTTGCCGACCGGGCCGTGCTCGGGGCTCCGCATCATCTGCATGACCTTCTTGGCCGTCCCCTCCGGGTAGATCTTGTCGATGCTCATCTTTCCGATCACGTCTTCTGACTTGTATCCAAGGGTCTCCTCTGCGGCCTGGTTCCAGATGATGATGTTCCCCTTCATATCTGTGGCGATGATGGCATTGGGCGAACTCTGGATGCTCTTGTTCATGAAGTCGTTGGCCTTCCGCAGTTCCATTTCCTGCTGGATGAGCTGCCGGCGCAGACGATTTTCCTCGGTGACATCCTTGCTGATCCCCACCGTCCCCAGCACATGACCCTCATTGTCGCGCAGCTCGGCTAAAGAGAGACTGATCTCCACCTCCTGACCGTCTTTGGCAATCAGGGTGGCCGGGTAATTGTTTACAAATCCCTTCGCCTTTACCTCGGCCATGAGCCTGCGCCTCTCTTCCGGCGCCCTCCACAGGTCTTCGATGTCCGTTCCCTGGACCTCTCCCTGATTGTAACCCAGCATGTGTTCGGCCCCGGGATTGAATGTAACGATGCTGCCTTGAAGGTTGGTGGTGATAATCATGTCAGAGGAGTTGGCGATGATGTTCTCCAGATATTCCTTGTTGCGGCGCACCTCTTCCTGGAGTGCTACCCGCCGGGTCACATCCCTGATCCCTTCGATGACCTGGACGATCTCGCCTGCATCGTTCACGATAGGGGTGGCCATGATCTCTTCAAAGACCCTGTTTCCGCCTTCATTTTTGTGCTCATGGATCACTGAATAGTCTCCTCCGGTATCCAAGACCCTGTCAAAGGGGCAGTTGAAGGCCTTTTCAGTGCATGGTTCAAAAGAATGGTGGGTAACCTCGTAGCACCTTTTTTGACGAAGGGTCTTTTCACTGAGTCCGCTTGCTGTTAGAAAGGATTTGTTGACCCGGTAGATGGTGCGGTCCCTGTTCAGCACCATGATCTTGTCTGCCAGGGAATCAATGAAGTTCTGGGACCAGTCGCGTTCCTTGCGGATGGCCTCTTCCGACACCTGTTGCAGTTGCTGCTTCTCGGTTTCTATCTGGATCAGGTCCCAGAAAAGGCGGGCCCCCCGGTGGTCGATGGAACTGATGTGGAGGGGTTTGGTTCGGATCATCCGTTCCCGGATATCCTCAGAGCCGGTCAATTCGATGAGGAGGTTGAGACCGGGGAGGGTATAGAGTTCGGTAAAATCAGGGGTGGTGAAGATCCCCATCCGTCTGGCCCGGGCCATACCGGGGGCGTCCGGGTTAGGATCTGCGACGCCAACGATTTCCAGCTTCAACCGTCTAAGACGCTCATCGCTTAAGAGGGTGAGAAGATTATGACAGGCATTCCCGCCCCCGATGATCGCAGCCCTGAGCGTTATCTGCGATTGCGCACCCCTTTTGATCAATCGATGCTCTTCGTCCATCTCAGTCACCCCTACCCAGCGCCTGAACGAAAATCACGCCTTGGCGTGATTCAGGCTCGATTGTTGATTTATGATTTTTGATTTTAAAAACAACACAAATTCAGATAGTTGAAAATGCAGCGAATAGATTTTGTAACCGTTCACAGGTTCAGGGTTCAACGTCCAGGGTTAAGGACAACGACGGCATTGAAGACCCGAAGCCCTCGTAAAAAATGCTCATTTGCCAAATAATTGCCAAGTTGGCTCTAAATTTTGGATTAGGCCTGACGAATCTGACGTTTTTCTCGTAAATGCCCATCCCGAGTGCAGTCTGGGCACGAGAATGGAACCTTAAACCCCTGAACCCTTGAACCCGTGAACGCCTACTAGATTTTAAATGCCAGTTAGGGGATTTTCGTTCAAGATTCCCTATTAAAAATCCATTCGATGTATTGCATGCCGCTTCCTTAAAGATGAATTCTAACCTAACATCAGGATTGACACAAGCAAGCAGGGGGAAATTTATTGACGGTTGGGCAGAAAAAGACTGAGCCCGCCCCTTTCTGTATTTAAAAACCTCGGGGCAGGCTCAGAAAAAAGGCTTTTAAGAGCTGGAGCAGGCTGTCTGGCTAATATTCCGGGGGCATCTCCTTGAGTTGCGCGAGTGAGAAGACAGGGCCGTCCTTACACACATACTTATCCCCGATATTGCAGCGGCCGCAGATCCCGATGCCGCACTTCATCCGCATTTCAAGAGAGAGGATAATCCGCTCCGGCGGGAACCCCAGCTTTTCCAGGACCGGCTGGGTGAACCGGATCATGATGGGCGGGCCGCACACAATGGCAATGGCATTGTCGGCGCTGGTAATCTTCTGTTCCGTGATGGTGGGGACAAACCCGACATTGTATTTCCAGTCAGGGTCATCCGTACTGTCCACCGTGATATGCATATGGATGTCGTCCCGCTGCTCCCATGCCGCCAATTCGTCCTTGTACAGGAGCATGCCCTGGGTCCTGGCCCCATAGACGACCGTGATCTCCTTGAATCTGGGTCGGTTTTCGGGTTGCAGCATGTATACGATGCTGGATCTCAAGGTGGTGAAGGCAAACCCGCCCCCGACAATGACCACATTTTTCCCTTCCATCTCGTCCCACGGATACCAGTTGCCAAGAGGCCCCCGGATCCCCATGACATCTCCCTCTTTCATGTTGTGGAGATAGGTGGTGACGAGCCCGACCTTGTTGACCGTAAAGGCGACAAACCCCTTTTCCGTGGGCGAGGAGGCGATGCCGATGGGGATTTCCCCCTTCCCGGCCACGGACAGTTCTGCAAACTGCCCCGGCGTATAGGCGAATTTCTCCTCATCTTCAGGGTTGAGGAACACAAACCTGAAGGTCTTCAGATTCCTGTCCTCGGTCTCGGTGGTGATCTGATCGATCCGAACCGGATAGGGCAAATACGGATTTTCCAAGGGAGAAACCTCCTTAACTTTAGGCACTTTTAAAAATTGTTCATCCGTTTGCAGACGTTTCGTATATCGATGTTGACCGGGCAGTATCTGACGCAGCGGCCGCAGCCGGAGCATTGAGCGCCGTTGTCATACTTGTCCACATAGTATTTCAGCTTGTGCATGAATCGCTGGCGAACGCGCTGCACCTTGGCGTCCCTCGGGTTGTGACCGGAGCCATGAAGGGTAAAGAGGGGGAACATGCAGGAGTCCCAGTTCCTGATCCGGTCGCCCTCTTTTCCCGAGACCTCGTCCTGGATGTCAAAACACCAGCAGGTAGGGCAGAGGTAGGTACAGGTCCCGCAATTGAGACACCCAAAGGCAACCTCTTCCCAGAAGGGGGCAGTGAAGAGATCGTTGGTCTTCTTTCCCTTCAATTGGTCAGTGGGAGGGGATGATGTGATCTTTTTGGATGCTGAAGCAGCCAGGCCTTCGGCCTCTTTCAACACAGCCTCATCCGCCGGTTTTCCCCCATTCATATTGGTCAGAAACGCCTCCCCCTTGTCGGTTACTCCCTTGATCAGGAAACGATCCCCCAGATCAAAGACAAGGGCATCCAGTCCCTCTTCATGAAACGGGCCCCCGCCCACTGCCGTACAGAAGCAGGTCGAACAGGGATCGTTGCAGCCCAGGCCCACAAGGGTGGTCGATTCAAAATGCCTTACCCACCAGGGATCACGGTACTCGGGATTGTCAAAGTTGCGCCTCACGATCTGGAATGCATGGGCATCGCAGGGTCGTATCCCCACAATGGCCCTGGGGGAAAAGTCCTTCGGAGACTCCTTCAGGATGTTGGCCTCAGCGTCGGCGCTGTCCAGGGTGTATTCAAACAGCCGCTCCGACTGGGGATAGATCACGGATTTCGGGGAAAGCCGGGTGTTCTGAAAATCAAAGTCAGGTATTTTTCCCTCGCTCAGGGGCATGAAGGCGTGAAAATCCCCATCCTTTACCGGCACAAACAGGGTGTAGGCATCCATCAGGCCTTCCAAGCCCTTCATCCATTCTTCCTTGGTGAATATCTTATCTGTCATGGTAGCTGCCTTATCCTGGAATCTTGAGAACCTGTGTTCATACGGGTCCTCATGTCATTTGATAAAATCGTTATAGTCATCCGGCCGGTACACATCCAGGGGTGGTCTCTGATCAAGGGTCAATCCCGCCTCCCATGAGAAGAGGTCCTGGCAGTCCTTGTTGAGTTTTTTGGTAAATTGCCGCATGGAGATCCCCATGGGACAGACCCGTTCGCATGCCCCGCAGTCCGTGCACCGGCCCGCACAGTGATACGCCCTCAGAAAGTGAAAGGTCAGGGTGTCGGTCGGATCACTGCTTTTTCCCACCCACTGGGGCCTTGATTCATCCACAAAACAGGTGGGGCAGTAACACAAGGGGCATGCGTTTCTACAGGCATAGCAGCGAATGCAGCGGGATATCAACCGGGTGAAGAACCCCTGTTTCTTTTCAGGGTCCATCGCCTCCACCTTTTCCACGTCCTGATACGGCGATACCCCGGTCTGCTCTTCCACCAAATCGCCCAAGAGTTCATCGTAGATCACCGGATTGCGATGGATGCACACGGCGCAGTTGCTTTGCAGAAATTTATCCTTTTCAAAGGTCTCTTCAAAGTCGGCGCCCTTTACCACAAAGGTCTTCCCATTCTGTTCAATATCCAGGATCTCTTTCTGCTTCACCGCTCGCATGACGGCCCGGTGATCGATCATCCCCTCGCACGGAATCCCCACGATGTAGAGCTGGTCCCGCTGGATCTGATTTTCAATGATATGGGTGACGATGTTCCGGGAATTGCATCCATTGGCCACGATCCCGATCTTGCCGGTTTGCTTGGTCAGATAGTTGCACAGGTTCAGACCGCAGAAGTTGTCCCAGTAGAGCCGGTCCACCCTGTCCGGATCGCTGACCAGGAGCGGTTCGTTCATCATGGGCACGGACCCCTTTTTGTACCCGATGAATACATCTACTTTCTTCTCCTGAAGCAGCCTCTTCGCGGTTTCTTGGATCTTTTCAGTATACTTGAGCATCATGCCACCTCAGCTCTCTTCTTGATAAAATACCGGGCCGGGCCCAGGGCCTTCACTTCCTTTGCCACGGTATTGGCCACATCCACAAATTTGGTGGCCTCGGCCGAAGATATCCATGAAAAGTGCAACCTCCCCGGTTCAATGCCCACATGCTCCAACAGCCCCTTTAAGAGCGCAAACTTTCTCCTCGCATAGTAATTACCTTCCAGGTAATGGCAGTCCCCAGGGTGTCACCCCGATACCCAGACGCCGTCGGCCCCGTGTCGGAAGGCGGCCAGCACAAACTTGGGACTGACCCTGGCCGAGCAGGGGACCCGGATAATCCGGAAGTTCGGCGGATACTGAAACCGGCTCACCCCCGCCAGATCAGCCGCCCCATAGCTGCACCAGTTGCAGAGAAATGTTGTGATTTTTGCTTCCCAGTCGCTCATGATTCTCTCCTGGTTAGTCGTTGCTGGATGTAGAAGGCGCAAGGCGTAAGGCGAAAGGCGCAAGGATATCAGACCCGCCGCGACGAACGCCTATCCATTGGCTATTCCCCATCCATCCATTCATCCACTCATCCAGCTTCTATTCATTCCTCAATCCCTAAATTCCCAAATTCCCAAATCCCTGAATCCCTCAATCCCTAAATTCCTCAATTTCCCAATCCACCCCTACATCTCATTGATCATGGCCATGATCTGGTCTTCGCCGAATCCCTTGAGATTGAGGGCCCCCGATCGACACGACGCCACGCACAGCCCGCACCCCTTGCACAGGACCGGGTTTACCGAGGCCTTACCTGCAAAACGACCTTCCGTCACAAATGACGGGGCTGAGTAGGGGCATACCTCCAGACAGACCCCGCACCCGCTGCAAAACAGGGGGTTTACCTCGGCAACGGTCCCGCTCACCTGGAACTGTTTGCGGGCCAGGAGGGTAACGGCCCGGGAAGAGGCGGCCAGGGCCTGGGCCACGGACTCGTCGATCGATTTGGGATAATGGGCCATGCCGCAGAGAAACACCCCGTCTGTGGCAAACTGGGACGGGCCTAACTTGGCATGGGCCTCCACAAAAAAACCATCCTCGTTCATGGGGACCTTGAAAAACTGGGCCAGCTTCTGGTCCCGGTAGGGAATGATCGCCGTGGACAGGGTCAGAAGGTCCGCTTTTAACAGGATCGACCGTCCCAGGATGGTGTCCATTACCCTGATCTGAAGCCCGTTCTCGTCTGCAGATACCTCGGGCTTTTGGTCTAGCGAAAACCGGATGAATTTAACCCCCGCCTGTCGGGCTGCCCGATAGAGGTATTCCCGTTCCCCATAGGTCCGGATATCGCGGTAGAGGATGACCACCTCCATCTCCGGGTTCACCTTCTTTAAATGGAGGGCGCTCTCCATGGAATGGGTGCAGCAGACCCTGGAACAGTAGGGCCTCTCCGGTTCCCTCGACCCCACGCACTGGATAAAGACCGCTGTCTGGATTGCCTTGAGCGAGGGATCATCCGCTATGAACCTTCGGTCCAGCTCCAGATGGGTGATCACCCTCGGGTCCTGACCATAAAGGTATTCTTCCGGCTGGTACTCCCGGGCGCCGGTGGCAATAATGGCCACGCCGTGCTCCAAGAGGCTGGTATGGCCATCGTTTGTTTTGATCTGGGTCTTGAAGTTCCCGACGAATCCTTCCACCTGGGTGAGTTCTGTCGACAGGTATACGTGAATCCCCAGGTCCCTTTCGACCTCGTCGATAAGTCCCTGGACATGGGCCTGAATATCCTCCCCTTTCCAGGTCTGATAGAGATGGAGGGCCTGACCGCCGAGAGAGTCAGACCGTTCGATCAGAAAGACCTCATAGCCCTGGCGCGCCAGGGTCCTGGCGCAAATCAGTCCCGACACCCCGCCGCCCACGATAAGGGCATTTTGATCGATACTGAGGGTCGATTCCTCCAGCGGTTCCATCAAGGCCACCTTGGCCACGGCCATGCGGACCAGGTCCTTGGCCTTCTCCGTGGCCGTCACGGGGTCGTTCTTGTGGACCCATGAGTCCTGGTTCCGGATGTTGGTCATCTCGAAGAGATATTTGTTCAGCCCCGCATTGATCAGGGTCTCCTGAAACAGGGGCTCGTGGGTCTTGGGGGTGCATGCGGCCACCACGATCCGGTTCAGGTTATTGTCCTTGATCACCTGGGTCATGGTGTCCTGGGTGTCCTGGGAGCAGGTATAGAGATTGTCGGTCACATAATCCACATAGGGAAGACCGGCCGCATACTTCCGTACGGCATCCACATCGACCACGCCCGCAATATTGATCCCGCATTTGCATACAAAGACCCCGATGTGCGGCCGTTCTCCGATGATGTTTGTCTCGGGAATTATCTCTTTGGTTTTGGTGAGGGTATGCCTCGAACCACTCAGGATCTCCCCTGCGGCGCAGGCGGCCGCGCTGGCGTCGATGACGGATTGGGGGATGTCTTTGGGGTTCTGAAATGCGCCGCTGACAAATATCCCCTCTCGGGATGTGGTCACGGGGGCAAAACTGGAAGTCTTGCAGAAATTTCCTTCTGTTAATTCAATATTGAGGGCCTTGCTGAGGTCAATCAGCTCAGGGGGCGTCTCAAGGCCTACGGACAGGACCACCAGGTCAAATGTCTCGGTCTCCAGCTTCCCTGCTTCGGTTGCATACCGGATCTCCAGGTCGCCGGTCTTCGGGATTTCATCGATGGTATGAACCCGGGACCGCACAAACCGAACCCCGTGCTTCTTTTTGGCATCCTCGTAAAATCTTTCGAAGTCCTTGCCATAGGTTCGCATGTCCATATAGAAAAGGGTGCAGTCGAGATCCTTTCCGGCGTGTTCCTTGGCGATGACGGCTTCCTTGATGGCATACATGCAGCAGACCGACGAGCAGTAGGCCCGGTCGCATTTGTTGGTATCCCTGGAACCGACGCATTGCAGCCAGGCGATCCGCCTGGGCTCTTTATGGTCTGAGAGCCTTACCAGGTGGCCCCCGTAAGGCCCGGAGGCGGAAAGGATCCTTTCAAATTGCATGGAGGTAACAACATTGGGGTATCGGCCAAGGCCGTAAAAATCGAGCCCGGATGGATCATAGGGGGCGAAGCCGGGGGCGAGGATCACCGATCCCACATTGATTTCTTCAATCCTCTCCGCATCCTCATGCAGGATGGCCTCGGCCTGGCAGACGTTTTCACACCCTTTGCATTCCATGGCCCCTGTAATTCTGAGACAGTGCTCGGTATCTCGGGTGGCCTTCAAGGGAACGGCCTGGGGATAGGGGATATAGATCGCCTTTCTGTTGGCCAATCCCATGTCAAACTGGCTGGGAATCAGGATCGGACAGACGTTGATGCGCTCAATAGCCTTCTCTTTGCATGCCTCGATGCACTTCCAGCAGCCCGTGCAATTGAACGTATTATAAATCGGCTTTTCACAGTTACATATTTCAGCCTGTTCCTGGGAGCAGACAACCCCGATAATACAAAGCCCGTCGGTGGTTATCTCGCCTTGTTCCTCCAGCTCTTTGAGGGCCCTGACATCGCACCCCCTTACCACGACCGCGATGCGCAGGTCAGGCCGCCTCTTGAGCATCAAAGCGATTGTCTTGGCGAATCTATAGACCGGTTCGGTCTCGATCTTGTCGATCTCTTTGGGATCTCGAAACAGGTAGGGACCGACCTGACCCCACCTCTTCATAAGCCCGAGGACCCCATCAAAACCCTCATCAAGGGCCTTTATCGCCGCTTGCTTGATCCTCTCTTTCATTCGCGTCTCCTCAATGATCCGCGGATCCTTTTGATTCAACCCGGCATCAGTTTTCGATGGCTACGGCACAGACTTTAAACCCCGGTATCTTTGCCACAGGGTCAAAAACCCTGTCTGTCAAGGTATTGACAGGGCATTCGGCAAAATGCATCGGTATAAAAACCAGCCCCGGCGACACCTCGGTGGATCGCTCCGCCTGGATGCTGATGTTTCCCCGACGGGACCGCACCTTGACCGTATCCCCTTCCTCTATGCCCAACCTGGCGGCATCTGCAGGGTTGATTCTCATATACCCTGTCGGGGCCTCTCTGTTGAGCGTATCGATCCTGCGCGTCATGCTTCCCCCGTGGAAATGGAAGGGGATCCTCCCGGTGCTGAGTATGAAGGGATATTCTTTGTCAGGGAGTTCGGGGGGCGGGATATAATCAAGTGCGAAGAATTTTCCCTTTCCACGGGGAAACCCTTCTTTATGAAGGAACGGGGTCCCTGGATGATGTTCATCCGGGCAGGGCCATGCAAGGACCTCGCCCCTGTCGAGTCGTTTATAACTGATGCCGGCATAGGAGGCGGTGAGGGAGGCAATCTCCTCCATGACCGCTTCCGGCGAAGGGAAGTCAAATCCGGCTGCGCCCATTTCCCGTGCAAGTTCACATATGATCTGCCAGTCAGGCCTCGATTCTCCGACCGGATCGATGGCCTTCCGGACACGCTGCACCCGGCGATCGGTATTGGTAAAGGTCCCCTCTTTTTCAGCAAAGGAGGTTGCCGGCAGGATCACGTGGGCAAGCCTGGCGGTCTCGGTCAGAAAGATATCCTGAACCACCAGTAATTCCAGAGATTCCAGGCCCTCCCTCACGTGTCGGGTATCTGGATCGGAAAGCATCGGGTTTTCACCCACTATGAACATCCCTTTCAAGGCGCCTTCTCCGGCTGCGGTCATCATTTCCACAACGGTAAGCCCCGGGCTCTCGGGGATCGGCACACCCCATTTTTCCTGAAACAGGGCCCGTGCATCCGGATCGGTGATCGATCTGTAGCCTGTGAGGACGTTGGGCAGGGCCCCCACGTCGCAGGCCCCCTGGACATTGTTCTGGCCCCTGAGGGGATTGACGCCTGTGGAAGGACGACCGATGTTTCCGGTGACCATGGCGAGATTGGCCACTGCCTTGACGTTGTCGGTCCCTGTGGTGTGCTGGGTGATCCCCATGGCATAGAAAATCATGGCCTTTTCGGCACGGCCGTAGAGGAGGGCTGCCTCCTCGATAAGCTCCCTGCTGATCCCGGTGATCTCGCTCACCTTATCGGGCGGATAGGCCCGGACCTTTTCCTTCAGTTCGTCGAATCCTTCCGTCCTGTCTTGAATAAAGGCCTCGTCGATCAAGCCCTTTTCAATAAGAATGTGAATCATGCCATTGATGAGGGCTACATTGGTGCCGGGATTCACCTGAATAAAAAGGTCCGCATATTCCGTTAGGGGGATCTTTCGTGGATCGATGACAATGAGTTTGGCCCCCTTCTCCCTGGCCTGCATCATCCTGCCGGCGATGATGGGGTGTTGACCGCTCGTATTGCTGCCGATGACAAGGATACAGTCCGCATCCTCGATCTCATCGATCGAGTTTGTCATGGCCCCGGCCCCGAATGCGGCAGCAAGACCTGCCACCGTGGAGGAGTGTCAGAGGCGTGCGCAGTGATCGACGTTATTGGTCCCCAGAACGGCCCTTGCGAATTTCATGATCAGGTAGTTTTCTTCATTCGTGCACTTGGCGCTGGATAAAACGGCAAGGGCGTCCGGCCCGCTTTTTTCTTTGATGCGGGCGAGGCCTTCTGCGATCGTCCGGTAGGCCTCTTCCCAGGTCACCTCCGTGAAATCGCCGTCTTTTCTGATGAGCGGCCTTGTCAGTCGATCCGCTTTCTGAACAAAAGCATGGGCATTGCGACCCAGGATGCAGAGTTTACCCTGGCTGATGGGGTGGCTTTCGCAGGGGAGGACATTAATGATTCTTCCTTCATCGACCTGGAGATAGAAATTGCAGCCGGTGCCGCAAAAAGGACATGTTGTCAGGACCATATCAAGCTGCATGGCGTATCCTCCTCGATGTATCCTCTCTCCGGTTAACATCACTTAAAATCGCATCGCGGGCCTCCTTTTCGAGGCCCGGAATAACCTCAAAGACCTTCTCCGGAGGGAGGTGTCGAACAAGGTCCTGCAACGTCTTGAGAGGAATTTGAGCAGGGCAGGTCTTTTCACATTCGCCGCACAGCACGCAGGCATCGCCGACCTGGTAGGCCCTGATCAGATGAAAAAGGGGATACGGGGGGGGCACCTGACCCCCTTTCACCCAGTGGGTAAGGTTTAATCCGTCGGGCTCCGCCGGATACACCGGACACATGTCGATGCATCCAAGGCATTTGATGCACTTGCGGAACTGATCCTGCCAGAATTTCTGTCGCTCATCCGGGTCCATCCTCAGGACCTTTTGGAGGGGGGCCGGTTCGGCTATGTCTTCTTCAGACTGGATGGCCCGAAACCTTTGTTGGAAGATGGTGGTTAATGCATGCCTATCCGGATTCTCCTCCATGCACGCCCTGGCACAATCGCCGCACTGAATGCACCGTGCCTCATCGATGCGTATGCGATCCGCCCACACCCTCCCGTCAAGCTCTCTTGGCGGGTGCTCTTCGTCCAGAAAGACCGTTGCGCAGTCTCCGCAACCGGTGCATTTGTCGACATCGATGTATCTCGGCTTTTTGCGGAGCCTGACCTTCAGGTCCCCCTGTTTTCCCTCGATGCCTTCTACGGTGGTGCAGGGATGGATTTGGATATTGATATGCCGGCCGACCTCGACCAGTTTCGGGGATATGATTCACATGGCACAATCATTGGTAGGAAATGTCTTGTCCAACTGGGCCATGGCCCCGCCAATAGAAGGGCCTTTTTCTATAAGATGCACATAGTACCCTGAATCGGCCAAATCCAGTGAAGACTGCATCCCTGCAATTCCGCCGCCTACCACCATGACGGATCCAACGGGTTTTCCGGGCATGAGAGACTCCTTATGGGAATTTCTTGAAACGGCGCGTCGGCCGGGATTTGAAGTTCAGTCTTTTTCTCATGATTTCTGAATGCTGTCAATAAAAAACTCGTAACACTTTAGGCATGTGAAAAAGACCCCCACGGCCCGGTCATGTTGCGGCGCCTTCTATCAAGAGCCTAAAGAGTTACAAAAAATGTTAGGTTTTTCCATGTGCCGGCAGGGCGATGCCCTGATTCGGACTGAAAATATAACCTTGAACAGCGGGCGTGACCGTGTTACACTTTGTCGTCAAGCAGATCCCACCCATTCCTGCGGTTGAACAATGACATTGTGCATACGTGTAGATCCCGCCCCGGATGGAGAAACGCAAGGGTTTTGTCCGGCGAGGGGGATATCATGTCTTAGGAACCGGAGCGTCGCCCATGTCTGAAGAAAAGATACCCACCATAAGAATCGGCATTGTCGGCGGTGGAGGATTCTGCAAGGAATTCATTGAAAAGACGATGTCGTACAGTGAGAAGTACGTTGACGGGGCCCAGATCGTTGCGGTGGCTGATCCGGATCCAGAAGCCCCGGGAATGGCCTTGGCCCGCGAAATCGGTCTGATTGTCGTTTCGGACTATCATGAATTCTATGCGCCGGAGCATCACATTGATCTCATCATCGATCTGGTGCCGGAGGAGGCGGTTTTCAGTGATATCCTGAAGACCAAACCGGTCAGCATTCGTCTCCTTTCCAATCGCGTGTTCAGATTGCTATGGAACACGGTAACGTTGCAGGAAAAGGAACTGAGAGATCGAGCCAAAGAACTCATGACCGTCCTGGATGGGATCCAGGATTTTATCGTGGTCATTACACCGGAAAGGAAGATCGTCGAGGCGAACCGGGTTTTCCTGGATCATATGGGGTATTCCCGTGATCAGGTCATCGGCCGGACATGTCACGAGATTTTTCAGAATATCAGCCAGCCCTGTGCGCAGGGAGATATTGTGTGTCCGTTGAATGAGGTGATTCGGAACAGACGGCCGGACCGGCAGGTCCTGACCCGGGTGGACCACAACGGTGAACTCCGATATATTGAGGTGACCCTGTTCCCGATATGGGAAAGCGATGGAAAGATCTCACGGTTTGTCGAAATCAGCCGAGACATCACAGAGCGGAAGCGGGAGGAAGAGGAGATTACCCAGCGCCTCGAGCAGATGGTTGAAGAACGGACGCGACAACTGGAAGAGACCCACGAAAAGCTCCTTCATCAGGACAAGATGGCGTCCTTGGGAAAATTGTCTGCGTCGGTGGTCCATGAAATCAACAATCCCATTGCGGGGATACTCAATCTCCTCGCGCTGATCCAGCGGATCATTGATGAGGGATCTGTCGGAGAGAAGGAGATTCAGCAGTTCAGAGAATATGTCCATCTCATGGAGACGGAAACCCGGCGGATCAGCCGGATCGTCTCCAACCTGTTGGCCTTTTCCAGACAGTCAAAACTGACTGTCGGTGAGGTCAACCTCAACCGGGTCATTGAAAAGACCCTCTTTCTGAATGCCAATCTCCTGAAGATAAACCGTATCAAGGTCAAAACAAACCTGGATCAGAATCTCCCGGATGTTCTGGGATCGGAGGACCAGTTTCAGCAGATTACAATGAACCTGATCTCCAATGCCGCCGAGGCCATGGAAGCTTCCGGCGGTACCCTGAACATCGCAACCGTGCATTCCCTGAAACAAAACAGCGTTGTTATCTGCATTCAGGACAGCGGAGTGGGCATTTCCAGGGAAAACCAGAAGAGACTCTTCGAGCCCTTTTTCACAACAAAGAGGAAAGGGAAAGGGGTGGGCCTGGGGCTGTCCGTGGTTTATGGGATCATCGAGGAGTATGGGGGCAGCATCGCCGTGGCGTCCGAGGTCGGAACGGGGACCACGTTTAAGGTGGAGGTCCCCCTGGGCCGAACCGGAAACAGGGATAAAGAAGGACTATAGAAGGAGAAGATATCTGCCCATGGAGCGCACCAAAATTCTTATTGTAGATGATGAATTGATCATGCGGGAATCCCTGGCCGGATGGCTTCAAAGGGACGGGCACCATGTGGAGAAGGCGGCCAGTGGAGAAGAAGCCCTGGAAATGCTGAAGGGCTTCAAGTTCGACATTCTTCTGGTTGACATGAAGATGGAAGGGATGAGCGGACTGGACGTACTGCGGTGTGTCCGGGAGAGCGATCCGGACGTGGCCGTGGTGATCATTACTGCATTCGGCTCGATCTCCACGGCCATTGATGCCATGAAACAGGGGGCGTATGATTATCTTCTGAAGCCCTTTGATCCCAACGAACTGGGGATGCTCATTGACAAGATCATCCAGCGTCAGGCCCAGGATCGGGAAAGCCTCTTTCTTAAGGAGGAGTACAGGGAGAGGACCCGGTTTGAAAACATGATCGGGCAGGCCCCTTCCATGCAGCAGGTATTCGATTTGGTGCAGGATGTGGCGCCCAACGATGCGACCGTGTTGATTCTGGGCGAGACAGGTACGGGCAAGGGCCTGGCGGCAAGGGCGATCCATACCCAGAGCCCCCGCTCAGAGGGGCCTTTTGTGGTGGTCAACTGCGGCGCCTTCCCCGAGCATCTTCTGGAAAGCGAACTCTTCGGTTATCAGAAAGGGGCCTTCACCGATGCCAAGACCACCAAGAAGGGCCGGCTGGAGCTGGCCCACCAGGGGACCCTCTTCCTGGATGAGATCGGCGAGATCAGCATGCGGATGCAGATTGATCTCTTGCGTGTCCTGGAGGACAAGGTTTTTTATCGGGTCGGGGGCACACAGCCGATAGGGGCGGACTTTCGTGTGATCGCAGCCACCAACAAGCGCCTGGAGGAGGCGATCAAAGAACGAACCTTTCGGGAAGATTTCTATTATCGTCTGAATGTCATCTCTTTTACCATGCCGTCGCTTCGGGAACGGAAAGAGGATATCCCTCTCCTGGCGGAACATTTTCTGAGGCGTTTTGCCCAGGAGACCAATAAGGATATCGACCAGATCAGCCGTGAGGCCATGGACGAAATGATGCTGTACGAATGGCCGGGGAACGTGCGGGAGTTGGAAAACGCCATCGAGAGGGCAGTGGTTATCGGCAAGGGAAGAAAAATTATGCCAAAGGACCTGCCCATCTTCCGCCAGGAATATATTCAGCCCGCCGCGGATCAATCCCTGAAGGCAGTGGAGAGGGAGCATATCGTCCATATACTGGACAGGAGCCAGTGGAATATCTCCAAGAGCGCAGAGATATTGGGCATTGACCGGACCACCCTTTACAACAAGATCAGACGCTATCGGATAGAAAGACCGGATTAAGGTCGCCCCGCCATCATCATTCCACCGGATACCCGGCCCTTGACCAAGCCTTCCACCCCCCCTTGATGTTGACGACGTTCCTGTATCCCATTGATTCAATGGCCCAACAGGCCGAATTGGCCCGTACGCCGGTCCTACAGTACATGATGATTCTGGCGGCGTTATCGGGCACCCTATCGGAGATCTCCAATTCCATCAGGCCGCTCCCGCCAGCTCCTGCTCGGTCAGATCCCTGGCCCCTGCCATGGGGGCGGCCAGGGCAAGGGCGACCCCGATGACCCATGCAACGGTGAAAACAAGGTGCTTGCGTTTCATCGAAGGCGCCCTCCTTCATGAAGCTTCAACTGATGTTTTCAAGAATTCGGAGTTCGTAACGCTTTAGGCATTTGAAAAAGGCCGGTCATCTTGCGATACCTTCAACAAAAAGCTAAAAACTCAAGTTTCGCACCCTTCCTTAGTTAGGCTATCATTTCAATAAATTTGGCATGATACGTCTATACGGGACGACTAAA
>CAYPDL010000089.1:0-16690 GCA_964409475.1 uncultured Desulfobacteraceae bacterium
CGGACCTGATACCTCCCGGTCTGGAACGCGAAGGGGTGCGAAACTTGAGTTATGAATATGATTCTTAACTATACCTATTTGCGTCTCTGCATCCATGCAGAGACGCTTCTCCCGTAGTCCTGCAATCTGAAAAACCCATGGAACGTTATAGACAAACAGAGGTTCAGGCTCAGCGATCTTGAAAAGCTCAATCTCAAGAAAAATCGAGCCTACTTACCTGTTAAAGGAGGCCTTTTTGAAGTCCTGGGATTACTCCTATCCAGCATGAGCCGTTCATTATCGTCAATCTACATGAATCCCCTCGGTAATACAAAGCATTAGCCGACTTTATTGCTCGATCGGGGATTGATATCGTCCAGATCACTCAGGCCTCCAGCTGGAACAATCTTTATGGAACAACTTCACAAAGAGGGTCGTTTAAGCGTTTTCCTACATCCCCTTCTCGACTCCTGAGATCATTGGTCAATCTGAAAAAACTTCCCGGCTTTAATTCAAGTTTATAAGGCAGATCAAGGTATTTTCAGCTTCGGAATTAGCCCTATCAGCGTGGGGGCTGCACAGAGGGATGCCTCCTCACTTGTGTTTTAATCTGAATTTGTTGCACACATACTCCATAAATTCTTTTCCGTAGCGGACACTTAGGACCCACGCATAATATTGTCCATCATAAGGCAACGCTTTGGACCTGGCATATTCGAAGGGATAACATAAGACTGGGACTTTCTCCGTATCAAAGTTGTGTGCCAGTTGTGCAATGGCTGTGGACAGAACATTCCAGCCAAGATCATCATGGTTGATAACCACAATTTTAATCGCATTCAAAAGCTCAGAGAGATTGAAGCCGATATCTGATTGATCAACAATCAGCATGGCATTCAGCTCTTCTTCATGCTTCAGAGAATATGCCGTCCATTTTCTGAAGAAACCAAGGCGGTCATAAACCTCCTCGAGGGAGCCTCCTTGAGGAGCGGTCTGGCCGAGACCCATGGAGTCAATGAGGAGTCCTCCCGAATAGTTGCTATAAAAGCGATTAACCTCCCATAAATCAAACAGCGAGCACAAACTGAGCGTCCATCCTTCGGGGAGCCCGGTCTCACTGGTTGGCCTCGTATATGGAAGATACGTAAAGAGGTCCATCGAGCAGGCCCGGGGGTCCCCCAACGCGCCGGCAAAGCCGCCAAAAACACTATTCGGGAATTTGTTCTCCGGACGGAAATAGCTCATCACATAGTCCATGTTAGCAGATGGCAACCCATGCATATCATTTAAGTAATCCATCATCCTTTTTAAAACAATAAATCCCGCCGGACCTCTTTCAACCATCCTGGAGGCATGGTGATGAATCATCCAGGTTCGTTCATATGCCCTCAACATGGAAATGTGACCATAAATCCGACCGTTTTTCTGATAAGTGACATGTTTGGAGATCTCAAGGTCTTCCTGATAAAGCTTGGACCAGGTCTCCTTAAAACGCTCCCTGTTCTGCTGAAGAATTCCATATTTTTTAGGATATATGAAGCCTGCTTCAAAAAAGAGCTCCCAGAGAGCATCCATATCGACCTTTTTTGAAATATAGGCATGGGAATCCATGGTATTGGCCAAAATGTGGGATAATTGACTATAGGAGTTGATCTCCATGTCGAGAATGGCAAAGTCACAGCGGACTGTCGTCTCATCTCTGTCATTGCGGCCGATTACCTGGGCAGAGCATTTCATTCTTATGGAGCCGACAAACTCGATTGTTAGCTCGGGGATGATCATTCCCTCCATTAGGACTCCTTCATCTCTTTTTTCATATACAGAAAAGCCTGAGGTAGAGATATCCGAGACATCGAGTTGTATTCTTTTCCCAAAAAAGGGGTGGTTAAAAATGATTTCAGGTGTTAATAAAACATTCTTGGAGGGTTTCTTGACTTGCTCTTTTTCGGAAAGGTTAAACTGATCTTTTGAGGGCGCCAAGACAACATCCATAGAATATGAGCCTCCCTGTTGACGAAGGCACTGGCAGAGACCGGAAAACAGAGACTGTTGATCTCTGCGTAAATGAACCATGGTCAAGACATCCGAACCAGGTGACCAATCAAAGCTATTGGAAAGCATAGGCCTTACCCTAACGCAGAACCCTCCAGGGCTATAATCCAACAACTCCCCTTTGATCATGAGTCCTTTTTGTACCAGCTCCACGTCTATTTTTTTGCAGGAATAGCGCCTTATCTGACGCTGACCCACTGCATAGCCTTTCAGGGGCAACTGAAAAGAAAATCTGTCATCGTTCATCTTGGTTAGGGTAATCGGTATCAGTATCACCGATTGCCCGTCATCGATAATGAAGTGAAGAAACGTATATCTTTTCAGGTGTGTTAGTGACGAGCTGTCAACCAAAAACTGACAGGTCAGTTCACTGCCAGTGCAGGGTCCCGGCTTTGCCTTTACAATTAAAAGGTCGTCGTATCTGGGATGACGCAGCAGGACAAGGAGGTGTTTGTTCATAAAGTGAATATAATTAAGTTTGTTCTTCAGAACTGTTTCATCAATTACCTTAGCGGACTCTAAGGCATTATTGAGATCCTGATGTTTGAACAGCCAGGGTGGGGGTAGAAATTCCCTGTCGATCACAGGCCCTTTTAAGATCTCCTGTCCGGGAATAAGCTCGTTTTTATCCTTTGCTGGTGTACTCGGGGGCAATTCCAGGGCGTCGTTATTTGTTGGCGGCATGTTCACAGAACTGTCTTTGTTCATTTCAACCGCTCCCTACGACTCCCACAATTCTTGTCAATACCGGCCGGAACAATAGAGATGGTCAGGCAATATCGCCCAAAACATAACGCATTGTCTCGGCTTGAAAACATAAGGTATGACGGACGTTTTCCCCAGACTTTTCCCGATCCATCCGGTTTACCCATATTTTCGACGCTCAATCTCACAGGGCATTACTCACTTGATGCAACCCCCGGGATGATGTAAGCCAAACAACTCTGGCCAAAAATTTAAATCGCCAACCACATCCCACGGGCCTGGTTGATGACATTAAACGATTAAAGGTAACACGGTCAATCTAAAACCGGTATGCCAGGACATAATCGCCAGTGGGGCGATGGGGCAGGCTGCCCCGCCGGTCTCAGGCGATATCAGGATCGACACTGTTAGATGATTGATAAGGTGACATCACTATCTTGGGGGTAAGGCAGGCTTCCCAGCAGGGAGAAAGCTCGCAACCCACCCCCCGCTGCACTTTAGTTAAACGACTGGACATTTGTCACCATCCTAAGCCCGAAATGTTTAGACACCCCCCTCAAAAAGGTTTCGGTCTCTCCCAGCTTTCCGAACTGATCTATCTTTTATCTTGACATCAAAGCCCAACGGCATATAATCCGAGAGCTTTTGAGTCTGAGATTCCTTTGATTCAACACTAAATTGAGAGAAGGTACATGGAATTCTGGCGGGTTCCGTTTGATTCGGAAGAAATTCAGATTACCACGGGTATTGTGTATATCCTGGAAGACCGGTGCAAAGGGTGTGGTTACTGCATTGAATTCTGCCCTCGGCATGTCCTCGAATTTTCAACGAGGTTCAACGCCAAGGGCTACCATCCCCCGGCCGTCAGAAAACCGGACGAGTGCGTGAACTGCCATTTCTGTGAAATCATCTGCCCGGAGTTTGCCATCTATTCGGTTGAAGCGGCCATGGATCCGTCTGCCCCGGAAGAAAGGGAGGCGGCATGAGACCGGCCGTCCTCACAGGCGAGCATTTCATGACCGGCGATGTGGCCTGCGCCGAGGGGGCCCTGGCGGCAGGGTGCCGGTTTTTCGGCGGATACCCGATTACCCCTGCCACGGAGATCGCCGAGCATATCTCGGGAAGGCTGCCGGAGGTGGGGGGAACGTTTATCCAGATGGAAGACGAGATCGCGGCCATCGGCTCTGTGATCGGGGCCTCCTGTGCAGGCGTCAAGAGTATGACCGCCACCTCGGGCCCCGGCTTCAGCCTCATGATGGAAAATCTGGGCCTGGCAATCTGTACGGAAACGCCGTGTGTCCTGGTCAATGTCCAACGGGCCGGCCCCTCCACGGGTCTTCCCACCCAGGGGGCCCAGGGCGATATGATGCAGGCCCGGTGGGGGTCCCACGGCCATTATGAGATCATCGCGTTGGCCCCGTCCTCGCCCCAGGAGATCTTTTATCAGACCATCGACGCCTTCAACCTGAGCGAGACCTATCGGGTCCCCGTCCTGATCATGACCGATGAGATGATCGGTCACCTGAGCGAGCGGGTGGTCATCCCTGATGCGAAAACCATCCAGACGGTGTCGAGGCCCCGTCCAAAAGGGAGAAAGGATCGTTTCAATCCCTACGAAGCCGGCCCGAACGGGGTGGCGCCCATGGCCGCTGCGGGCGAGGGGTATCATATCCATGTAACGGGACTTACCCATGACCAACGGGGCTATCCAGTGATGACCGTTGAGGCCCAGGAATGGATGATGAACCAGCTCGTGGGAAAGATACGCCGACATCTTGACGACATCATACGGACAGAGGCCTACCGGCTCGAGGACGCAGACATCGTGATCGTGTCATACGGGGTTTCTGCACGGACCAGTCTGGCGGCCGTGGACGAGGCGCGGGATCAGGGGATCAGGGCTGGCCTCCTCCGGCTGATTACGGTATGGCCCTTCGCCGAGGATCAAATACGGGAGCTGACCAAACGGGTCAAGGGGTTCGTTACCGTTGAACTCAACCTGGGCCAGATTCACCTGGAAGTGGAACGATGCGCGGCCGGCAGGGTCCCCTCCTTTCTGGTGGGCCACCCAGGGGGCACCATCATCCCCCCCGACCACGTCATACAGGCCCTGAAAGAGTATTTTTAGGAAACCCATGAATCAGCCCAGGAAACAGGTCAGACACCCTTTAGACGATCTCCTCCGGACCGACCGGATCCCCCATATCTGGTGCCCGGGGTGCGGCATCGGCACGGCCTTTTCCGCCTGCCTGACCGCCATGAAGAAGAGCGGCATCGACCTCGAAAAAACGGTCATGGTTTCAGGGATCGGCTGCTCGGGCAGGGGGGCCGGATATGTGAATCTGGATTCCTATCACACCACCCACGGCAGGGCCATCCCCTTTGCCACCGGCATGAAGTTGGCCAACCCGGAACTCAACATCGTGGTGTTCAGCGGCGACGGCGACCTTTTTGCCATCGGCGGCAACCATTTTATCCATGCGGCCCGACGCAATGTGGACCTCACGGTTGTGTGCGTCAACAATTTTAATTACGGCATGACAGGGGGCCAGGTGGCGGCCACCACGCCCCTGGCCGCCAAGACGACCACCACGCCTGCGGGCAATCCGGATGCCCCGTTTAATCTCCCCCTCCTGGCCTACGCATCCGGGGCCACCTACGTGGCCAGATGGACGATCCTCCATGCCCGGGACCTCATGGAATCGATCCAGGAGGCCATTTTAAACAGGGGCTTTTCCTTTATCGAGGTCCTTTCCCCCTGCCCGGTCAATTACGGTCGGAGAAACAAGGAAAAGCCGATCGACACCCTGAAGATCTACCAGGAACGGACTATCATTCGGAACGACGCCCAACCGTGGGAACTGGATATCGATTTTGACAAGGGGATCATTCTCGGGAAATTCATTGAAACCGAACGTCCCACCTGTACCGACAGATACGACAATATATGCCGACCCAAAGAGCTGTTGGAAGAAATGAGGGGTTCGAAGCAATGACTCAAGAGGACAGGGGCGCCCGAAGGCAGGAGATTGTGTTTACCGGGTTCGGCGGCCAGGGGATCGTGCTGGCAGGCCGCATCCTCGGCAAGGCCGCGGTCATCGGCGATCACCGTCAGAGCACCCTGGTCCAGGCCTACGGCCCGGAGGCCCGGGGCGGGGCGTGCAGCGCCCAGGTGATCATCGCCGATCAGGCCATCCATTACCCTTACGTGAGACGGCCGGATGTCCTGGTCTGCATGTCCCAGGCCGGATTTGACAAGTTTATCGACCAGATAAAGGAGGGAGGGACCCTGCTGATAGACAAGGATCTGGTTCAGCCGAAAGGGGTTTCCGGAGATTTTTTTTCGATTCCTTCCTCGCGCATGGCAGAAGAGCTGGGAAGGATCATGATGGCCAACATCATCATGCTGGGATTTTTTACCGCTGTCACGGGGGCGGTGTCTGTGGACGCTGCCCGCGATGCGGTGATGAAATCTGTGCCCAAAGGAACCGAGGAAATGAACGCGACCGCTTTCAACAAGGGCTGTGATTACGGACTGGCCGTGCTCAAGGGACGGGAGAAGAAGGCCAGGGGGAAGGCAGGCGCCTGACCATGACCCGTGCCAAAGACCGCCTGTACAGGGTGATTATCGTCGGCGCAACGCCCGCCGGGATCGCGGCCGCCAGCAAATTGGGCGAACTGGGCATCCCCGTCATCCTGGTGGACCCTGATCCTGATCTGGACCGGAAACTGGCCGACGACGCATGGCGATTGCCCTCCGGCCTGCCGTTTAATTTTGCGTACCGTCCCGGCCTCATTCGGATCCTGCGCAATCCCGGCATCCGCTCCGTCCTGCCGGCCCGGGTTCTGTCGCTCAAGCATACCCCCCAGGGTTTTCGGGCAAGGATCCAAACCTCCCGGACCTATATCGATGCGGAGCGGTGCGTCCTGTGCGGCCGCTGTGTCGAGGTCTGTCCGGTCTCCCTTCCGGACGGGGGAAAACCGATACGCTTTTCCGGCCGACGGGCCCTTCCAGGCGGCCCGGTCATCGACAAGGGCCGTCAGCCCCTCTGCCAGGCCAACTGCCCCTTGGGCGTCAATGCCCAGGCCTATATCGCCCTCGCCCGGGTCGGACGGTTTCACGAGGCCCTCGATGTGGTTCGAAGGGACAATGTCCTCCCCGGAATCTGTGGAAGGATCTGCACCCACCCCTGCGAAGCGGCCTGCCGACGGGGCGAACTGGATGAACCCATTGCCATCCGGGATATTAAACGTTTTGTGGCAGATTACGAGAGGGACCATCCGGCGCAAAGGTGGCGGACAAATCCCCATGAACCGTCTACCCAGGACATGCCTGAGCGAAAGGAAAGGGTCGCCGTCGTGGGATCAGGGCCGGCCGGACTGGCCTCGGCCGCAGATCTGGCCCGGTTCGGCTACCCGGTAACCGTCTTTGAAAGGGAGGCTGAGTTAGGCGGCCTCCTCCGCTATGGGATCGGTCCGCACCGTCTCCCTAGAGATGTCCTTGATGACGATCTCGACTATATTAAAAGGCGCGGGGTTTCCTTTGTCGCCTCCCGCGAGATTGACCTGACCGATTCCCTGGACCGGCTCAGAGATGAATTTGACGCCGTCATCGTGACCGTGGGCTCCTGGAACGACAGGGAACTGGGGGTGCCTGGAGAGGACCTGACAGGGGTCGAAGGGGGTCTGTCTCTGCTGAACCGTCTCTATCGTGAGGGAGCTTCACCCGGGCCGCAAGACATAGTGCCTCCGGGGGTCGCAAAGGGAGAGTCGCTCGCCGTCATCGGCGACGGGAACGCCGCCTTTGATGCGGCGCGCACCCTGAGGCGGCTGGGCGCAGACGTTACCATCGTCTCCTGGTTTTCCGAAGATCGGATACCGGCCGACAGAGAAGAGGTCAAGCAGGCAAAGGAGGAGGGGATCAGCATCATCGATCAGACCCAGGTGACGGCCTTTGCCGGCCAAAACGGAAAGCTGACCCATCTCACCTGCCGGCCCACACAACCGGGTCCTCCGGATGCCAACGGGGTCCCATGGCCGGTCATGGTTCCCGGATCAGAGCCTTTCGACCTCCCATTCTCCAGGGCCATTGTGGCCATCGGTCAGGCAGGTCCCTTTCCCGCCGGCGCCCTGTCCGGAAAAAATGGCGACCCTGGCCTCCAGACCACGTCTTACGGCTTCCTGAAGGTCGATAGCACCGGACGGACCCATAGGGACGGCGTCTATGCGGCCGGCGATGGAGTGACAGGTCCTTCCAGCGTGGTTCAGGCCATGGCCTCGGGTCGGATGGCGGCCCGTTCGGTTCATGCTGCCCTCAGCGGAAAAGAGATTCCGCTGAATGGCTCTTCGAGACCTGAAGACAGGGACTATCCAAAGATCCCCGAAGATATCCCTTCCCTTGCCCGACCCACCATGCCCGAGAGACAGCCGGCCATCAGAAAAGACAACTTTTCGGAGGTCGCGCTGGGTCTCAGCGAGCCCCAGGTCCTGTTCGAGGCCGAACGCTGTCTCCAGTGCGGGATCTGTTCCGAGTGCCTCCTCTGTACCGAGGTCTGTGGGCCCCTAAACGCGATCCATCACCAGGAGCAGGCCGAAGAGACCATAGAGCACGCCGGGGTCGTGATTATCGCCGATCCCGATGCCGCGCCCGCGGTCAAGGGAGAAGACGTGCTCAGGGCCTATGGTCCCAAGGCCGCCAAGGCGGATGTGAATGCCATGCTCGTTCGCGGGTTTGCCGCCGCAGCCCAGGCCCTGGTCCTGCTGGGCGGGACATCCCAGCGGCCCAGGGGTCGAGGCATCTCGTTCCTCCCCCCGGACCCCGAACTGTCCCCTGAGATCCGCATGGGGGTCTTTGTCTGCCGGTGTAATGACGCCTTTGGGTGGCTGGACGAGATGAATCAGTCTGTGGAGGCCCTGACCCAGAGGCCGGAGATCGTCCATGCCGAGGTCATGCTGTCGGCATGCGTGGCCGAAGGGACGGCGGGCATCCTGCGGGCGATCCGCGAAAAGGGCCTGACCCGGGTGGTCCTTGCCTCCTGCGTCTGCTGCCCCCTCGATTTTGTATGCAGCGCCTGCACGGATCAGCGCGGTCGATTGAAGGACGCCCTCTTTCATGGCACAGGCGTGAGCCGGGCCATGGTGGAGACCTGCAACCTGAGGGGGGAGGCCCTCCGTTATCTCGTGCATGACCGGGACGCAGCCCTGAAGCGATTTACCGGGCTGATCGATCGATCCATCGGCAGGGCCAGGACCCTTCGGCCCCTGCCGGCGCCGGTCAGGCTATACAATTTCGCGACTGCGGTCATCGGTGAGTCCGAAGCGACGGTCAGCAGCGCCCTGACCCTGGCATCCGCCGGCCTCGAGGTCTTTCTCTTCGGGACGCGGGAAAGGCCCCTGTCAACCCGGCTGGACCACCCGAACATCCACTGTTTCGAAGGCTCAAAAGTCAACGGCATGAGCGGCAACCTGGGAGATTTTCAGATCTTTGTAGAGAGCGGGGGGTTTTCCCAGGCGATGCAGGTGGGGGCCGTCATCTTGGGCGACAGGGCCAGAAGGTCGATCCCTTATATCCCTCAGGAAGGTCTTCCGAGCCTCATCCTTCCACCCTCCCTGCAGAAGAAGGGCGTTCCGGGGATACCCTTTTCCTCTCCGGGGGCCACCCCGATTGCAGGGCTCTTCAAGGCCTGCCCATCAGGGATACCGGTGTCTCAACGCCGGGCCGGCGCCGCTGCAGCGGCCATGGCCGCTGCCATCATGCCCCGGGGGCCCAGACAGAGCAAGGGATTTACCGTGGTGGTGGACGAAGACCGTTGCCGGGGATGCGGCCGGTGCACCCGGGTCTGCCCCTATCAGGCGGTGACCCTTCACAAAAACGGGGTTGGCGGATGGTTTGCAAGGGTGGACGAGGCCCTGTGCAAGGGTTGCGGCAACTGTATCTCCGTATGCCCCTCCAATGCCGCGGACAGTCCCTACAGGAACCAGGGCTATCTGGAGGAACTCCTCGGCGCGGTGCTTGTCAGCGCTGGGGATGGAGTGAGTGGTTAAGTAGTCGAGTAGTCAAGTGGGGGATATGCGGATAACGGAATTTGCCGGGGATGCCGGATGGTTGGATGAAGATAACACCTTGCGCCTTGCGCTATGCGCTTTGATCTTGGCGCCTAACGCCTTGCGCCTTACAACTTAAACAACATAGCGACACCTATTCATGACAGATTTTAATATCATCCTCTTCATGTGCAACTGGGGCCCCCATGCGGCCTACCAGACGCTTCAGGATACGGCCGCCCGGATCCCGGACGAGATCAAGATGGTCCGGATCCCGTGTGCCGGAAGGATCAGCAAGGCCCTCCTTCTCAGGTCCTTTGAGATGGGGGCCCACGGCGTGGCCCTTGTGGGGTGTCAGCCCGGTTCCTGTCGGTATGGCACCGGATCATCCAATGCACAGGACCATGTGGAAGATGCCCGGGGGATCCTGGAGCTGCTGGGTCTGGGAAAGGACCGCCTCCGTCTGGCCACCTTTCTCCCCGATGAATCGGAACGTCTGCTGTCGTTTCTCCAGGGCTTCTCAAGGGAAATACGGGAAATGGGCCCCAGTCCCATCGCCCCTGCCGGAGAAAGGATCCCAGTAACTGAAGGGGAAGACATTGTTAAGGAAATCGTGTCCGCCCACGATGTCTACGCCTGCCAGGACTGCGGGAAGTGCTCCTCTGCCTGCCCCCTGACCCTCTCAGGGAAACTCTTCTCGCCGAGGGGGATCGCCAGCGAGGTGATTGCCGGGCATATCGACGCCCCAGCCGTCCAGAAGGACATCTGGTCGTGTCTCACCTGCGGACTCTGTTATGACCGGTGTCCGTCGGCCGTCAATTTTGCCGGGTTCATTCGCGATCTGCGCCATTATCTGGCAACGAGAGGCTCAAACAACTACGCGGCCCACGGGGGATTTTTTCAATCCCTGATGCGGACAATGACGTCGAAGAACCTTCGGATCAGACACTGGGACTGGCTCCCCGAAGATATTCAAACAAATCCCGACAGCAAGGCCCTCTTTTTCGGGGGATGCGCCCCCTATTTTGATATCTTTTTCAGGACCCATCTGGGGGTCAATACCCGCGACAGCCTGGTGGACAGTCTGCGACTCCTCAACTTCTTCGACATCCACCCGGCCCTTCTCCAGGATGAGCGCTGCTGCGGTCACGACCTGCTCTGGTCCGGCGACCGGGAGAACTTTGTGAAGCTGGCGCAGTTGAATGTGCGCGCCCTTCAGGACATGGGCATTGAAGAGGTCATCACGGCCTGTCCCGAGTGTTATCACACCCTTGCCAGGGACTATTCTGAGCAGGGCGTCGATCCGGGGTTCAAGGTCACCCACATCTTTGACCTGATCGAAAAGGAGATCGACAAAGGGGCCGTGAATTTCAAGGAACTGGGCCGGAAACTGACCTTTCAGGACCCCTGTCGTCTGAGCCGCTTTGAAAATCGGCCGGATCTCCCGAGAAAACTGATCCGGCGGCTGAATCCTGTCTCCTTCGACGAGATGCCGGATCACGGCGCCAGCGCCATCTGTTGCGGAAACAGCGCCTGGATCGGGTGCGATGCATTCAGCAAGGCCCTTCAGGTCAAGCGTCTTCGGCAGGCCCATGGCACAGGGAGCGATCTCCTGGTCACGGCCTGCCCCAAGTGTCAGATCCATCTCCGCTGCGCAATGGAGGACCCGTTCTTAGGCGAGGAGCTTCAGATGGAGATGATGGACCTCACCAGCGTCCTGGCCAAGACCATCGAATGGGAGTAGAGGATTTCGGGAGGAAACAATGGAGGCAACGATGCTTATCAAGGAGACGGAACCTGCGGCTGAAAACCCCCGCATCGGGGTCTATGTGTGTCACTGCGGGCTCAATATCGCCCAGACGGTGGACTGCCGGAAGGTGGCCGAGTCGGCCGCTCTCCTGAGCGATGTGATCGTCTCAAAGGATATCGGCTACGCCTGTTCAGAACCCGGCCAGCAGCAGATCAAGGACGACATCCGCGAGTACGAACTGGACCGGGTGGTTGTGGCGTCCTGTTCCCCGCGGCTCCACGAACCCACCTTCAGACAGATGCTCCAGTCAGCCGGGCTTAATCCCTACCTCCTTGAGATGGCCAACCTGCGGGAGCAGTGCAGTTGGGTCCACATGAAGGATCCCGAGGGGGCCACGCGAAAGGCCCAGGACCTTGTCAAGATGGCCGTGTCGCGGATACGTCTCCTTCAGCCGCTCCATGAGGACACCCTTCCCCTTACCAAGAGGACCCTGGTGATCGGGGCCGGGGTGGCAGGAATTCAGGCGGCCCTCGACCTGGCGGACAACGGTTATGATGTGGTCCTGGTGGAGAAGCGGCCCAGCATCGGCGGGGTCATGGCCCAGTTGGACAAGACCTTCCCCACCATGGACTGTTCCATCTGAATACTCGGACCGAAGATGACGGATGTCGGTCGACATCCCCGGATCACCCTCTACACCCTCAGCGAAGTGGTCGATGTCAAGGGCTCTGTGGGCAACTTCGATGTCAGGATCCTGAAGAAGGCCCGCTACGTGAATGAAAAGGAATGCACTGCATGCGGGGAATGCGCCAAGGTCTGTCCCGTGGTCCGGCCTGACGAGTTCAACCTGGGCCTTTCGTCCCGACGGGCCATCTTCTCTCCCTTTCCTCAGGCCGTTCCCTCGGCCTATGTCATCAATGTCAGTGAGTGTCTGGGTAACAATCCGGTGGTGTGCGGCAAGTGCATAGAGGCCTGCGACAAGGGGTGCATCGATTTTCACATGTCCGACGAGGAGATCGTGGAGAATGTGGGAACGGTCGTGGTGGCCACGGGACTCGAGGTCTATGACCCGACAGAGATGGATGAGTACGCCTACACCCGGTTCGAGAATGTCCTCACCAGCCTCGAATTCGAGCGTCTCATCAATGCGGGCGGCCCGACCGGGGGAGAGGTCCTGCGGCCCACAGACGGGCGACGGCCCCGATCCATAGGGTTTGTGCAGTGCGTGGGGTCCCGCTCCGCCAGAAAGGGCGGGCGCTATTGTTCAAATATATGCTGCATGAACACCATAAAGAGCACCCTGATGCTCAAAGAGCACTATCCCGACATAGATATCAAGGTCTTTTACATCGACATCCGGGCGTTTGGAAAGGGGTTCGAAGACCTCTACACCCGGAGCCGAAGGTTGGGGGTCCATTATCTCAGGGGGATTCCGGGAACGGTGGAGGAAGAAGCGGACAAGGGCCTCAAGGTATCTGTTGAAAACACCGCCACCGGAAAGCTTGAAACGCACCAACTGGATATGCTGGTCCTTGCTTTGGGGATCAAACCGGCCTCCAGCACGCAGCGCCTCCAGGAGATGCTGGGGCTCCAGCTCACCCCGGACGGGTTCTTTTTGGAGGCCCATCCCAAGCTCCAGCCGGTGGACGCCGCGACCCGTGGGGTCTTCTACGCAGGATGCGCCGAAGGCCCCAAAGACATCAAGGAGAGCGTGACCCAGGCCTCGGCCGCCGTGGCACGGGCCATCCGCCTGATGCACAAGGGAGAGATCACCACCGAACCGATCACCTCCGTGGTGGTGGCCGAGGCGTGCAAGTCGTGCGGCAAATGCGCAGAGGTCTGCCCCTACAACGCCATCAGCGTGGATGTCAAGCGGAAGACCCCGGCCGTGGTCAATACGGCCGCCTGCGCCGGGTGCGGGACCTGCGCGGCCGAGTGCCCCTTCGACGCCATTGTCATGAACCACTTCACGGACGATCAGATCCTCAATCAGGTCCATGCCCTTCTTGAAGAAGACCCGAAGGAAAAGGTCCTGGCCTTTGCCTGCAACTGGTGCTCCTATGCCGGGGCCGATTTTGCCGGGGTCTCCAGGCTCCAGTACCCCCCGAACGTGCGTCTCATCCGGACCATGTGCTCTGGAAGGGTCGACGAGAAATTCGTCTGGGAAGGTTTTAAGATGGGGGCCCCCGTGATCCTGGTGAGCGGGTGCCATATCGGCGACTGCCACTATATCGACGCCAACCACTGGACCGAGAAACGGGTCGGAAAAATACACAAGAAAATGGCCAAGCTGGGAATCCGGCCCGAGCGGCTCCAACTGGAATGGATCAGCGCGGCCGAGGGGATCCGCTTTGCCGAGGTCATGAAACGGATGGAGGCCCTGAGGGACGCGGTATCCCTTGACGAGATCGCCGAGACCGTCCGGATACTCACGGAATGATTGTCGATTGTTGATTGTTGATTGACGATTGAGTGAAAACCTCGTCAAACCCGGCGCCTCCTGTGGCTAAACCTTCAATCCCGACAGGAGAGTCAGTCTGTCAACTCAACGACCCAGCTCATTGAACACGTTATTATGAAAACCGAGCCCATATTTTTTGCTTCTCTGCTGCCTTTCAATCAACAATCGGCAATCATCCATCATCAATCCAATACATGTCCCCTGACGAACACAAATCCCTGCTGAAAACCATCTTCAGCGGCCGCATGTTCGTGGCCCTGGTCATGGGCTTTTCCTGCGGGATGCCCCTCCTTCTGACCATCACGGTCCTCCAGGCATGGATGCAAGAGGAAGGGGTGGATCTCACCGTCATCGGGCTGATGGCCCTGGTGGGGATTCCCTACACCGTCAAATTTCTCTGGGCCCCCTTTCTGGACCGCTATACCCTCCCCTTCTTAGGCCGGAGACGGGGGTGGCTCCTCACGGCCCAACTGGCCCTGGCCCTGGCCATCGCAGGCATGGGCCTGACAGATCCTGGCGCCAACCCCTGGATGGTGGCTGCTGCCGCATTCCTGGTGACCTTTTTCAGCGCATCCCAGGATATCGTGGTGGACGCCTACCGGAGGGAAGACCTCTCCGACGAGGAGCTGGGACTGGGTTCTTCCCTCTACGTGAACGGCTACCGGCTGGGCATGCTCCTGGCATCCGGGGGCGGTCTGATCCTGGCGGACCACATCCCCTTTACCTCGGTTTACATCATCATGGCCGGCTGCATGCTGCCCGGCGTCCTGACTACCCTCCTGGCCCCGGAGCCCCCGCTCCCGCCAGGGGCCCCCCGGCGTCTCCGGGAGGCGGTAATCGATCCCCTGACAGAGTATTTCAGCCGACAGGGTGCCCTCTGGATACTGGGATTCATCCTCCTCTACAAGATCGGCGATACCATGGCCAGCGCCATGACCACCCCCTTCTATCTGGACATCGGGTTCTCCAAGACCGAGATCGGGGCCGTGGTCAAGCTCTTCGGTTTCTGGGCCACGGTGGTGGGAAGCCTGATCGGCGGGGTGATCATGCTCAGGCTCGGGATCAACCGGTCCCTCTGGGTCTTCGGCGTTCTTCAGGGTATATCCACGGCCGGGTTTGCCCTCCTGGCACGCGTCGGGCACAGCGTCCCGCTGCTTTCCGGGGTCATCGCCTTTGAAAACCTGAGCGGCGGCATGGGGACGGCGGCCTATGTGGCCTTTATGGCCAGCATCACCAACAAACGCTTCACCGCCACCCAGTACGCCCTCCTGAGCAGTCTCATGGGCGTGCCCAGGGTCATGGCCTCGGCCCCGACCGGCTTCCTGGCAAAACACTTCGGCTGGGAGGGCTTCTTCATCGCCTGCACCTTGATTGCTGTCCCCGGCATGCTCCTCCTCCTCAAGTTCGCCCCGTGGCGGTCAGCCCCGGCGGTTTGCCCAAGGGGATGACGCTGGCAGACCTGGGCCGCAAGAGCATCCGTCGCAATGCTCTTATCGCCGATCTGCTGCACCGCATTGCGTTTATCGAAAATGCCGGCTGACACCCCGAAGGAGCTGGCCCATCTGAAGTCGCTGCCGCAGCACAGGCTCCTCCATCACGAACGCGATGGCAAAAGATATGTCCTGTATGCAGACGCCGCCTATTGCACCTGTGTTTATGTGGGCGACGAGACCACCTTGCAACACTACCGCAACCTGGAAATCCAACAGAATGAAGACCCGATCGCATTAATGAACGACCCCGATATCGTGACAGGAGAGGAATGGTCTGATATCTGGGGACGTTCCAGATAACCATCTTTATTCTGTTCGTGTTGCTGCACATCGTTCAAGGTTTACGCCTCCAATCTTCCTTCTCGAAAGGTCCGCGTATAGGCCTGGCACCAGGGATCCTGATCCAGCAGGACCTGGGCGGCCTTCAATGCGCTCATCAGCCCTCTGTCTGAAGGATCCAGGATGGCCGCAGTGAGTCCGGCCTTCATGGCCAGTGTGAGAAAGGCCCTATTCACCAGCGGGCGCCGTGGCAGCCCGAAGGAGATATTGGAGAGGCCGCTGATAATATGGACCCCGTCCAGCTCGCGCCGGATTTCGTCAATGGCCTCAAGGGCCATCACTCCTGCACGGGTATTGGCGCTGACGGCCTGGATCACTGGATCCAGGTAGATCCTTTTCCGATCCACGCCCAGGTCCTCCAGATGGGAGACCAGCCGGACGGCATTTTCCACAGTCTGCCCGGCCGTCTTCGGGATCCCCCGGTCATCGATGCAGAGGGCCACGATATCGCACGCCCTCTTCCGGATAACCGGGGTCATTGCCTCCAGGCGAGACCGCTCCCCGGTGGTGGAGTTGAGCATGGGCTGAAGCCTGACCATATCCAGAACCCTGTTCATGGTGTCTGGATTGGGACTGTCGATACAGAGCCGGACCTCCGGAAAAGCACGCTGAATCAGATCGATCAGCCAGATCAGGTCTTCCACTTCGGAATCCCGGCGGGACCCGGCGTTGACATCGATGAGATCGGCGGCCCCGTCCATCTGCAAGCGCACCTCCATCTGAATCGCGGCCGCGTCCCGACGCGCTACGGCCTCGTTGATCGGATGACGACTGGTATTGATCCGCTCGCCGACAATCAGCATTCATTCACTCCTAACCCGGACAAGCCGGAACCGAAGATGTCTCACACAAAGCCGCAAAGGCACA
>CAYPDL010000090.1:0-16387 GCA_964409475.1 uncultured Desulfobacteraceae bacterium
ACAAAGAGATCCCCACGGACCTGATACCTCCCGGTCTGGAACGCGAAGGGGTGCGCAACTTGAGCTCCTTAGTTACAACAGTGGTTGAAAAGCCGTTGCAGGTTGGTTCGGTTATGCCCCTGCGCTCGTCGGTCCCGATTCATCGTCTCATATCGCCACGATTACGGCACTGCCATTCTGTTCGATTTGCAAAATACTATATCATACAGGAACAGAAGTAACAACCGATACGATCAGAAAACGCGCCCGGACATGGGGAGGGGATGAAAATATCAGTTTTGGGTTGTATATCTTTTGGTAAATGATTATGCTCCGGTTCTCATCACAAGAAAGAGATTAAGGAGAATCTGGTATGTGTGGGATTGTGTGTTACGTGGGGCAGAAACCGGCAAAGCCGATACTGCTTGAAGGATTGAAGAGACTCGAATATCGCGGGTATGACTCTGCGGGCCTGGCTGTTCAGGATGGTGAAACCATCCACTGGGAGCGGGCCGTGGGGAAAATCGTTGAACTGGAGCGCAAGGTGAACGGTCTGGAGATGAGGGGCACGGCCGGCATCGCCCATACGCGGTGGGCCACCCATGGAAGGCCTTCGGAGGAGAACGCCCATCCCCAGCGGGATCGGGACGAGAACGTATTTGTCATTCACAACGGGATCATCGAAAATTACCACGTCCTCAAGAAAAGGCTCGAAAGGGAGGGGATCGCCTTCAGGTCCGAGACCGATACCGAGGTCCTGGCCCACCTGATCGCGCTGCATTTCAACGGCGATCTCAGCGATGCGGTCCGAAAGACCATGGCCCAGGTGGAGGGTACCTTCGGGATCGGCGTGATTCACCGGAAGACCCCGGGCGAGATCGTCGTGGCCCGAAGGGGCAGCCCGTTGATCATAGGTGTGAGCGACGACGGGCATTTCGTGGCCTCGGATGTGGCGGCCATGGTGCGATACACCAACAAGGTGGTCCATTTAGAGGAAAACGAACTGGCGACCGTGACGGCCGATGGGTTTTCCATCTCTACGGCCCAGGCCAAACCGGTCCAGCGGAGCACCGAGACCGTGGAGTGGCGGGCAGAGGACGCAGAACTGAACGGGTTTCCACATTTCATGCTCAAGGAGATCTATGAACAGCCGGCGGCCCTGCAGAACGCCATCCGGGGGAGGCTGGAGCCGGGAGAGGGGGTCCCCAAGCTGGGGGGGATCATGCCGGTATGGGAGAGTCTCAAGCAATCGCGGCACATAGTCCTGGTAGCCTGCGGGACCTCCTATTATGCAGCCAGTGTGGGAAAATACATCTTTGAGCGACTGACCGAGATCGATACGGAGGTGGGTCTTGGCTCGGAGTTTCGCTACCGGAAACTGAACTTCCCGCCCAATACATTTATTGTGGCCATCAGCCAGTCAGGAGAGACCGCTGACACCCTCGCGGCCATTAAGGAGGCCAAGCGGAAGGGTGCCCGCCTCCTCGGGCTGATCAACGTGGTGGGGAGTTCCATCTCCAGAGAAACAGAGGCCGGCATCTATAACCACGCAGGGCCTGAAATCGGCGTGGCCTCCACCAAGAATTTCACCTCGCAATTGACCATCCTGACCCTCCTGGCCCTCCTTCTGGGCAGGCATCAGAACCTCTCTCTGACAGAAGGGATTCAGGCCATTCGAGCCCTTGAGGCCCTCCCCGGTTTGATACAGAAGGTGCTGGCCCAGGCCAATCACATCGAGGCTGTTTCCGAGAAGTATTGCCGCTGCACCAACTGGCTGTTTTTGGGGAGGAAATATAACTATCCCATTGCGCTGGAGGGCGCCCTCAAGCTCAAGGAGGTCTCCTATATTCATGCGGAGGGATATGCCGCGGGCGAGATGAAACATGGCCCCATTGCGCTCATCAACCCCGATATGCCTACAGTGGCCATCATCCCCCAGGATGAGATGCACGAAAAGATGCTCAGCAACATCCATGAGATAAAGAGCCGCAAGGGTCCGGTGATCGCCATCGCCACAGAGGGAGACGACATGGTGAGAGACATAGCGGACGACATCATCGAAATCCCCCCTACCCTCGATTTCCTGAACCCCATCCTGACGGTGATCCCCTGCCAACTCCTGGCCTACTACTGCGCCAAGTTCCTCAACCGCGACATCGACAAACCGAGAAATCTGGCAAAGAGCGTGACCGTGGAGTAGTAGGGCATTGGATGGATGATGGGTGATTGACGATTTGAGAGCGTTCTCAATATCTTTGGGGAAAAGCAATCTGCCACTTCTCATGTGGCACAAGAATCTATGTTGCCCATCTGACATCTAACAACAAAGAAACCCTGAAATCGGATAGCGCTTGTGCCGGGACCAAGGCCCTGTATAAAAATACATTTCTGTGTTATCATATTTCAACAAACTACATAAATGTACTTTATTTTCCAGTACGTTTCTTCAGCAGAAATTGGGATAACCATTTGAAAAAACCTCACTCATCGCTCTATTTTTCCCCTTGGCATTAGGTTTGCACAAAGAGCCTATGAAAGAGCGAAACGCATTGGAAGCATCATGAAGGTTAACAAACAGGATCGAGGTCCTGGACTGCAGGGCCCGGGGGGAAAAGGAGGAAACGCCATGGATTGTCAGAACATAGAGGATGTGAAACGGATTGTTGAGGAAAAGGACATCAGCTTTATCCAGTTCTGGTTCACCGATGTACTGGGTGTGCTCAAGAGTTTTGCCGTTACGCCGTCCGAACTGGATGAAGGCCTTACCGAGGGAATGGGGTTCGACGGCTCCTCGATTCAGGGATTTGCCAGGATCGAGGAGAGCGACATGATTGCCAAACCCGATCCAACCACGTTTCAGTTGGTGCCGTGGCGGAGCGATGAGAGGCCGGTGGCCAGGATGTTCTGCGACATATTGAATCCGGACGGAACGCCTTATGAAGGAGACCCAAGACATGTCTTGAAACGACTCCTGAAAAAAGTTGAAGACAAGGGCTTCACCTACTATGTCGGTCCTGAACTGGAATACTTCTATTTCAAGGATGACACGTGCACAGAGGGCTTGGATGCAGGGGGATACTTCGATTCGAGGCCCCTGGATATGGGGAGCAATCTGAGGCGGGATACCATCTTTGCGCTCCAGTCTATGGGTATTCAGGTGGAATACAGCCACCATGAGGTAGCCCCGAGCCAGCACGAAATCGATCTTCGCTATCAGAGTGCCCTTAAGATGGCTGACAATACAATGACCTATCGACTGGTGGTAAAGGAAATCGCAAGGCAGCACGGCGTGTATGCGACGTTTATGCCCAAGCCGATCTTCGGGGAGAACGGGAGCGGGATGCATGTCCATCAGTCTCTCTTCCAGGGGGACAAGAATGCCTTCTATGATGCGAATGACAAATACAACCTCTCTCAGATGGCCAAACACTACATCGCAGGTCTGATGCGTCACGCCCCGGAAATCACTGCGGTGTGCAACCAGTGGGTCAATTCGTACAAGCGGTTGGTGCCGGGGTATGAGGCCCCGGTCTACGTATCGTGGGCCAGGAGAAACCGGTCGGCCATGATCCGGGTTCCCATGTATAAGCCGGGCAAGGAAAAGGCCACCCGTATCGAGTTCAGGTCCCCTGACCCTGCCTGCAACCCCTACCTTGCCTTTGCGGTGATGTTGGGCGCAGGGCTGGAAGGGGTTGAAAAGAAATATGAGTTGCCGGCCCCGGTGGAAGAAGATATCTTCGAGATGAATCCGGCCGAACGAAAGGCCCACGGGATTAGCGACCTTCCGGGCAACCTCTACGCGGGGATCCTGGTCACGGAAAAGAGCGAGCTGGTGAAGCGGATCTTGGGCGACCATGTGTTCAACAAATTCATTGAAAACAAGAAGATCGAGTGGGACCATTACCGGACCCACGTCAGCCAGTTTGAGATTGATACGTACCTGCCGAAGCTGTAGGCGCAAGCAGAAAATAAGTGTGGAGTGTGAAGTGTGAAGTTGGAAGTTGGAAGTTGGAAGTTTAAATTGGAATTTCCCCTTTTTAACTTTAGGCACTCCAAACTCGTCACTCCAAACTTGGAAAAAGGGGGATATAAATAGCCATGAAGGATGATTCCATGTCTGTTATCGGCCAGAGCCTTTTCGGTTTCCAGGCCGCGCTGCAGGAAGCGGGGTCCAGCTTTGAAGAATATTTGGACACGTACTACTATAATAAATGGAAAAGCGACACCCTATATTCGGCCATGGCCCTGAGGACCACGTTCGTGACGGCCATGCACCAGTTCCTGGCGGATGAGGGGCTGTTCAACCTGGAAAGGGTGCAGTTGAGCCCCGTGACCGACCCCCTGGCGCACGATGTGGAGCATACGCCCAATATCAATTACAAGGGCCAGCGATATGTGATGACGCATAGCATGATCTATTCCAAATTCCTGTCGTGTCACCATCCTAAAATCAAGGGCGTGTTCGTGGATTCCCCCAACATCCGGCTGGAGATCGAGAGTCCCGACCGTACGCAGAGGGGCAAGTACCTGATCGATTTCAGCCAGATGGACCTGGAGGTGCGGAGAAACCGGGGGATCGACCTGGAATCGTACCTGAAGGAACCGGAAAGAGTCAGCAAGATACTGGCCGAGGATATGGAAAAGGGGATGGACCTCTTTGAGCGGATGATCGTCCATGCCATGACCCAATTGGCTGAGAAAAACGACGAGGATCTTAAAAGGCTCGGGGTGGCCATCGAGGTGCCCCGGCAGCCCTTCCCCCGCTTCAGGTGCGACGAGAGCAAAAAGAAATACGGAAGGGGATATGAACAGGATATCGGAAAAGAGGTCCAGTCGACCTTTTTCTGGATCACCGGGCTATTGAGAGAAAATTACGACCTGGTGTATCCGTATCTCCGTCCCGAAGGCAAGGTCAACCTGTCTGAAATAACATCAGCGATGATCTACAACTATGACATCTGCGCCAAGGGCATCATTCGAGATACCGGGGAGCAGACTCCGGCCCTCGAGGTCCTTTCAGGGGCAGTCCGGGAATGGCTCTATGAACCGATTGTGGAGAGGCTCCTGGATAACGGCATCATCCCGGCCAGGCCGGTCCTGTTCGATGGAAACATAGAAAATATCGATGAACTGGGGGGCTACGGGCCTTTCCTGATGATAGCGGCCAAGAAGGACCGCCAGGGCAAGCCGGCGTTTCCGGAGACCTACGGGGGCGGCATTGGGGTGGAGAGGACGTTGTATGCCATCTGTCGCGGCCCCGAGGTGAGCAAGGTGGATGATATCACCTGTTTTGGAAAGAACCCCGACAGCCACCAGATTTTCATGTTTTAGTCCGGGTGATACCCCCGGTATAGGATTTGTGATTGTCGATTGAATAACGGATTGAAAACAAGATGATATACCCGGAACCCCAAGAACTCTTTTTCTTGAAGGCTATAGACAAGGACCGGATCCGGAAATGACAGACTCAAGGAAGCGCATTCTGGCTCTCTTTTATTGCCGGAATGTCCCGGAGAGCAGCGAAGCCGACCGGCAGGCGATCGAGAAGGCCTACGGCGAACAGATCCGCCTCTTTCCCCTGCCGTGCAGCGGAAGACTCGAACCGGTTCACCTGTTGCGGGCACTGGAAGAGGTGGCGGACGTTGCCTACCTCATCACCTGTCCGGAAGGGGCGTGCCGGTATTTCGAGGGGAATCGCCGTGCGAAAAGACGCGTGGAGCGAACCCGAGAGATGATTGTCTCGATCGGGCTGGAGCCGGAGAGGATCGGGATCATCATCGGGTCGGCCGAAGCGCCCCGGACATTGGCGCAACTGGCAGCCGAGATTTATGAGAAGGTCTCTCACCTGGGGCCGTCCCCTGCCTTAAAGGGGCTTTCTTGAAGGGCTCACAGGCCCAAAGGAGGAAGTGTTTATCATGATAACCGCAGAACAGAAGCCCATCGATGAAATCAGGGGGATGCTGGCCCCCTACAAACGGATACTGGCCCTGGGCTGCGGCTCCTGCGTGGCCGAGTGCGCGGCCGGCGGGGAAAAGGAGACGGCTATGCTGGCATCGGCCCTGCGCATGGCTGCCCGGATCCACGATGAAGAGGTCCTGATCCACGAAAAGACGGTGGATCGCCAGTGCGTCAAGGAATTCATCATCCCCCTGGATGATATCGCAGGAGAGTATGACGCCATCCTCTCCTTGGGCTGCGGCGCCGGGGTCCAGGCGGTCTCCGAGATGTACCAGGAGATCCCTGTGATCCCGGCCCTCAATACGGAGTTCTTAGGCGAGACCAAAGACCAGGGATACTGGGTGGAAAACTGCCTGGGCTGCGGCGACTGCATGCTCTATTATTTCGGGGGCATCTGTCCGCTGGCCCGCTGTTCCAAACAGATCCTGAACGGGCCTTGCGGCGGATCGGTCGATGGTCGGTGCGAGGTGAACCCGGACATCCCCTGCGCCTGGCAGTTAATTATCGACCGGCTGACGCGATTCGGGGCGCTCGACCGGCTGGAGGAAATCTACCCGCCCAAGAACTGGGCCCGAAAGCAGGGGAGCGGCCCCAGAAAGATTATCAGGGAGGATCAGCAGACGTGAGCATGGAAAGCCGACTCAAAAAGGTCCTGGACCAGGGCGGGTTCGCAGTGACAGCGGAATGCGGTCCGCCTAAGGGCGCGAATGCCGAGGCCGTTCTGAAAAAGGCGGAACTTCTTCGGGGCAAGGTGGATGCGGTCAACGTGACCGACAACCAGACCGCCATCGTACGCATGTCGAGCCTTGCGGCCTGCGCTCTACTGAAAGGAGCCGGGCTGGACCCTGTCCTTCAGATGGTGGTGAGGGACCGCAACCGGATTGCGCTTCAGTCAGACATCTTAGGGGCCACGGCCCTGGGGATACACAATGTCCTCTGCCTCTCGGGCGATCACCAGCGATTCGGGAACCAGGCCGGGTGTGTCGGGGTATTTGACCTGGACTCCATCCAGTTTCTTCAGGTGGTCAAGGGGATGCGGGACGAGGGCGTCATACTGGGCGGAGAACCCTTGGACAAGGCCCCCGACGTCTTTATCGGCGCCGCGGCCAATCCCTTTGCCGACCCGCTGGGGTTCCGGGTGACGCGGCTCGCCAAGAAGATAAAGGCCGGGGCCGATTTCATCCAGACCCAGTGCATCTACAATCTGGATCGCTTCGAGACATGGCTCTCTATGGCCGCGGACCGGGGGCTGACGGAAAAGGCCTTTATCCTGGGCGGTGTCACGCCGCTCAAGTCCGCAGGCATGGCCCGCTATATGAAGGAGCGGGTCTCGGGCATGGATATCCCGGATGAGATCATTCGACGGATGGAAGGGGTCCCCAAGGAAAAACAGCGCGAGGAAGGGATCCAGATCTGCGTGGAGACCGTATCGAGGCTCAAAGAACTGCCAGGGGTCCGGGGGGTTCACATCATGGCCATTGAATGGGAAGCGGCCGTTGGAGAGATCGCAGAGCGGGCGGGGCTCCTCCCGAGGCCCGAGATCGAGAAGGGGTAGAGGATCTGGATATGCCGGCGAAATACGCCATCCATACATCAACGGTCCCCCACCGTTTCAAACCGGTCACCCGGTCCGGGATCATCGCCTGGGAAGAGGGGTGCCTCAAATGCGCGGTCTGCGTCAAGAAGCAGTGCGTGTACGGTGTGTATGACCACCGCGGGATCGACCCGGTTCAGATGATCGATTCCATCGACAACCAGTGCATGAACTGTCTCCGGTGCGTCCAGAGTTGTCCCAGGGAACTAATCCACAAGTCCATCAACCCCGAGTACCAGGCCATCGGCGATGCCTGGTGGACCCCGGACATCATTGCCAGTCTCTGGTCCCAGGCCCAAACCGGAAAGATTCCGGTGTCGGGGGCCGGATACCCGGGACCGTTCAGCGGGCCAGGCTTCGACGCCATGTGGACCGACATGTCCGAGATCGTCCGGCCCACCCGGGACGGGATCCATGGGCGCGAATACATTAGCACCGCCATCGACCTGGGAAAGACCCCGGGGCATCTCTCCTTCGATGCACATGGCGACCTGGAAGGGGACCTCCCCCTGCTGCTGGATATCCCCCTCCCGATTATCCTCAGGATGCCCTCCTTCGGGGCCATCGGCCCTGAAACCATTGCAGGGTGGGCCATGGCCGCAAAACGGCTCGGGACCCTTTTCTCGCTTCCCTATGAAATGATGGATGTCTCCCTGACGGATGTTTATCCCTGGCTCCTCGCCGCGGTCTCGGACGGGGCCGGCCCACAGGGGCTGGTGCCGCCGGGGGTAAGGGTGGTGGAGGTCCCCTGGGCCGACGGATGGGAGAAGGTCGCGGACCGGCTGACCGCCTCAGATAGCCCTCCCCTCATCTCGGCAAGGACGCCGATGACCCATGAAGCGGCCGACACAGTCCTTTCCATGGTCCGATCCGGCATCTCCATCATTCACCTGGAAGCCACCATGAACGGCCGGTTTCAGGACGATGACCAGGCCTATCTCAAGGACGGCATCCGGTCAGTCCACCTTAGACTGGTGCAGGAGAATGTCCGGGACGGCGTCACCCTGTTAGCGAGTGGCGGCATTTCCATGGCGGAGCATGTCGCCAAGTCGATCATTTGCGGGGCGGACGGGGTCATGATCGACTTCCCGATCCTGGTTGCGCTGGAGTGCCGCATGTGCCGACGCTGCACCAAGGGCCTCTCGTGTCCTGTGGATATCGGGGACGCCACGGGTGACTGGACCGCCTCCCGTGTGGTGAATCTGATAGGGGCCTGGCACAATCAGCTTTTGGAGATGATGGGGGCCATGGGGATCCGGGATGCCCGCCGACTGCGCGGCGAAGCGGGAAGGGCCATGTTTTTCGAGGAGCTGGAGAGGGATACCTTCAGCGCCATGGGTGAGATCGAGGAGGGGGGCGACATTGAATAATTCAGATACATTTCAATTTCCGGAGGTGATCCCCACCCCGTCCCGATTCAGGAACCCGATTGGAAAGTACCGGCTTCACCGAACGAACGACTGCATCGCCTGCGGCAAGTGCGTGGAGCTGTGCCCGTATGGGGTGCATGTGATCAAGCGGGGGAAGATCGTTATCCAAAGGCACGACCGGTGCGTAGGACCCGAGTGCAGTGAGCCCTGTTACGAGGCATGCCCGGTTCAGGCCCTGGCTATCAGAAGAAATCCCGATTTTGACGTCATGGGGGATCTCCGCTGGACCCCGGATCTCCTGGTCAGCACCTGGCACATGGCCGAGTTGGGCCAGGTACCCCCCAAGGGACTTGAATACCGGATCGGGGGTTCCGGGGGCGGGTTTGACAAGCTCCGCATCGTGTTTAGGAAAACGGCGGCTGATCCCCCAAAGGACAGCGATGATCCGGTCTTGGGGGTCACCCTCAACCGGAGAAACGACACGGCCCACCGGATCCGGATCGAGGTCCCCTTTTACGGGGGCGGCATGTCTTACGGCTCAGTCAGCATTCATACCATGCTCAGTCGCATCAAGGCGGCCGCGGCCCTGGGGACCTTCTGCTGTACCGGTGAAGGGGGTTACCCCGACGAGCTAAAGCCCTATGACCGTCACGTGATCACCCAGGTGGCCACCGGCCTTTTCGGTGTGCGGGAAGAGACCATCCAGAGGGTCCGGATTGTGGAATTCAAGTATGCCCAGGGGGCCAAACCGGGCCTGGGCGGACACCTCTTAGCCGACAAGGTCACCCCGGGTGTGGCCCGCATGCGGGAGGCCGTGGCCGGTTATCCGCTCTTTTCTCCGTTTCCGTTCCACAGCGTCTATTCTGTGGAAGATCACAAGAAGCACGTGGACTGGATCAAGGCCATCAATCCAAAGGCCCTGGTCTCTGTCAAGGTATCCACCCCCACAGACGTGGATATGGTGGCGGTGGGGAGCTATTATGCCGGGGCCCATATCATTCATTTGGATGGAAGCTACGGAGGAACAGGCGCGGCCCCGGACATTGCCAAGAAAAATATTGCTATGCCGCTGGAATACGCCGTTCCCAAGGTCCACCGGTTCCTCCAGGAACAGGGGGTCCGGGACAAGATCACCGTCATTGCCAGCGGCGGGATACGGACCCCGCACGATATGGCCAAGATCATCGCCCTTGGGGCCGACGGGATCTGTACCGGGACCGCGGACCTGGTGGCCCTGGAATGCATCCGGTGCCACAACTGCGAGAGCGGGCGGGGCTGCGCCAGGGGGATCGCCACCACCGACCCGGAGCTGCTGAATCTCGTGGATGTGGAGTGGGGGACCCGGCGGATCATCAATATGTTTCTGGCATGGCGCAAGGAACTGATACGCATATTGAAAAAACTGGGCATGCGCAGCCTCACCGAGCTGGTGGGCCGAACCGATTGTCTGGTGCATCTGGATTATATGAAGGGAAAGTGACTAAAGTGCCTAAAGTGTAGAGTGTGGAGTTGGAAGTGTCTGAAGTTGAGGCGGGCGGTCAACAGGCTGATCCTTTAGGCCCTTTACGTTTTTTGGGTCCCTTTACCATGAAAATGCCGCATCCGCCCTCTGGATAAAACCCTCACGGGCAAACTCCTTTAGCGGATTCAGGAGTTCACGTGTCAACCTTTTATAAAAATTTTACAACTAAATTCCTTGAAATTCCTTATTCGGAGTTCAGGCGTCAGCCTTTTATAACATGATGAGACGTAAGCTCATTTTCATCCGCGGGGGCGATAAACCCAGTTGTCATGAGCATTTAAAGCGAAGATGCGATTCTCAGGTTTGAACCATGAACAGCAATGATATGATACAACAACTCATCCAGTCACGACAGCCACTGGTGTACGACCTGCCGACAAGGCCCTGTTTCGAGACCGAGGCCGAGGGGGGGTGCGGCGTGACAGGGTTTGCATGCAGCATCCCCGTTCGGGGAAAGCATATCTTCGAGCCGTCGCGGCAGATGCACAACCGGGGGAACGGCCGCGGGGGCGGGATTGCGGCCATGGGGTTCGACCCGCGAATGCTTGGGGTAACCCGGGAGGTCCTCGATATAGACTACATCCTCCAGATCGCCGCCTTGGAGGAGGGCGTGACCGACGACCTGGAGGAGCGCTTTATCGACCCCTTTTTCCTTGTGGACTTCTCAGAACGGATCCCACATGTGGACGATTACCGGGACATTCGGGGCCTGGATGTCAGACCGCCCGAGGTCTTCCGCTACTTTGTCCGGGTGAGGCCCGATATCCTGAGGCGATTCATCTCGGAAAACGGCCTGGAAGGGATCGACCCGCGAAAGGCCGAGGACGAATTCGTCTATCAGAACAGCTTCAGGATCAACAAGACCTATTACGACGCCTACGGCAAGCAGCAGGCCTTTGTCCTCTCCCACGGCAGGAATTTCTTTATCCTCAAGATCGTGGGCTATGCCGAACAGGTGGTCCAGTATTACAAGCTCGATAATTTTAAGGCCCATATTTGGATTGCCCATCAGCGGTTTCCCACCAAGGGGCGGGTCTGGCACCCGGCAGGGGCCCATCCCTTTATCGGGCTCAACGAGGCACTGGTCCACAACGGCGACTTTGCCAACTACCATTCGGTGGCTGAATACCTGAGGCAGAAGAATATCCACCCCCTCTTTCTCACGGATACCGAGGTCTCTGTATTGCTCTTTGATCTCTATAGCCGGACCTACGGATACCCACTGGAATATGTGATCGAGTCCCTGGCCCCCACAATGGAGCGGGATTTTGATCAGTTGTCGCCCGAGCGGCAACGCATCTACCGGGCGATTCAGGCCACTCACGTGCACGGTTCCCCGGACGGGCCCTGGTTTTTCATCATCGCCCGGAACGACACGGAACAGAACCGGCTCCAGTTGATCGGGATTACCGATACGGCCATGCTGAGACCGCAGGTCTTCGCCCTTCACGACGGACAGGTCCAGGTGGGCCTGATCTGTTCGGAGAAACAGGCCATCGACGCCACCCTCAAGAGCCTGGCAGCGGAAGACCCCCGAGTGGGGACCGTGGCCGACCGGTGCTGGAACGCCCGGGGCGGGAGCTATACGGATGGCGGGGCATTTATCTTCAACCTGGATCTCGATGGTGCAGATCCCCTCAAGCGAAGGCTCACCTGCGTGGACAAGTTCGACAGACCCATCACCCTTGCCGAGGGCCAGTCCGCATACCTGCCGGGCCAGGTGTACTATCTGCTGGGGGGTGATGAGGGGAAGGAGCACTTTGATATCTCACGGTTCTTCGAGCTCCAGAGGGCCGATCTCCTCTATGAATATGTCAGGGACGGGATCGGGGCCTGGGATTTTGCGGATCTCATGGAGTGCCTTAAAGAGATCAAGGGGTGTGCCCTGAAAGGGGATGCCCATTTCGAGATGGCCCTGGACGCCCTGAGCCGGCTGCTGGATATGCGGTATCCGACCCATGACAAGAAGCGCCGCTCCATTCTGCAAATGGTCCAACAGACCCTAGAGACCATCTTCCGTCATTTTCCGTCTCTGTCCAGGGAAGACATGCGGTCCGCTTACCGCCTCATCGACTGGGAGACCCGGCAGTTTTTCAGGGGACCTTCCTACGATGAAAAGGTCCTGATTATCGATGCATCCCTCTTTCCGCCCGAGGGAGATCACTGCGACAGCCGGCTGTTGGCCGAGGCCTTTTACCGGGGATGGCGACGGTTTATCGTGTTCGGGCTGAAGGGCCAGCGGTTTCATGGATGCGGGCTCGGACCGGATACAGGCGGGGTGCGCATCGATATCTACGGGAGTTCGGGGGACTATTTAGGGTCGGGAATCGACGGTCTCACCATCCATGTCCACGGAGACGCCCAGGACCAGTTAGGCCAGATCATGAAATCGGGAAAGCTGGTCGTCTACGGCGACACGGGCCAGACCTTCATGTACGGGGCCAAGGGGGGGGAGGTCTATGTCATGGGGAATGCGGCCGGTCGGCCCCTCATCAATGCGGTAGGCCGACCCCGGGTGGTGATCAACGGGACCTGCCTGGACTACCTGGCCGAGTCCTTTATGGCGGGCGACCCCTATAATGGTGGTGGATTTGTGGTCTTGAACGGCATGACGTTTGACGATCAGGGTGCAGTGCGGCCCCAGGCGACGCCCTATCCGGGGGCCAATCTCTTTTCCCTGGCATCGGGCGGGGCCATATTTATCCGTGATCCCTTCAGCCTCGTCAATGAAGAGCAGCTCAACGGTGGAGAGATCACGGGGATGGAAGCAAAGGACTGGGACCTGATTCTGCCCTATCTCAGGGAAAACGAGCGATTGTTCGGGATCTCCATTGAACAGGACCTCCTGTCGGTGGAGGGAGAGGTGAGGGATCCCTTGGCGGTGTATCGAAAGGTAAGACCTCGTCAGGCAGTTGAGGTTAAAAAGGATGGTCTGGAGGAGTATGGAGAAAGCGAATGATGAAAAAGATCGAAGCCATTATTAAGCCATTCAAATTGGATGACGTGAAAGACGCAGTCTTGAAGCTGGGGGTCAGCGGGATTACCATCACGGAGGTGAAGGGCTTCGGCCGGCAGAAGGGGCACAAGGAGATCTACCGGGGGGCAGAGTATGTGGTCGATTTTCTGCCCAAGATCCGGATAGAGGTCGTGGTGTCTTCGGATATCGTCCCCAGGGTCGTAGATGTCATTAAACAGAACGCCTATACCGGAGAGATCGGTGACGGGAAAATATTTGTCATGCCCGTGGAAAAGGCGATCCGCATCCGGACGGGCGAAGAGGACAGGGACGCTATCTAACGGATTGGAAGGTTCACAAAAAATTGTCTCGGATTTCCTTGATGCAAGAGAATCCTTCATCCAGACAGAGTTCAAACGCTGTTCCGGACAGGAGGCGGTCCGCGGCTACGCCGACCTGATGGATCGATTTGTCCGGTCCCTCTTTTTCGAGGCCGGTTTCAGGGAGAGCGGGGGCGAAGAGACGGACGGGGGCCTGACCGTGATGGCCCTGGGCGGTTATGGGCGGCGGGAACTCTGCCTCTGCTCGGATGTGGACCTGATGGTGATTCACCAGGGGAAACTGCAGGATGAGATGAAAGGGGTCGTCTCCCGGGCCATCTATCCCCTCTGGGACGCTAAACTGGAGGTGGGGCATTCCATTCTGACCTACCGGGAGTGCATCCGCCTGGCCGTCACCGATTTCAGGGTCTTCACCTCGCTCTTGGACAGCCGATTTCTCCTGGGGTCCCGGTCCTTTTACCAGTTGTTTCAGGAGGCCTTCTGGTCACGCATTCAGAGAGAACAGTCCTCTCTGTTAGGCAAGTTCCTGGTCTCCAGGGAAGAACGTGCCGAAAAATACGGCGGCGAGGATCACTTTGTGGAGCCTGACCTCAAGGAAGGCCTGGGCGGTCTTCGGGACCTCCATCTCATGGACTGGATGGCAAGGACCTACTTCCGGTGTGAGCGTCTGGAACAGATCAAGCGCTTTGCGGTCTTCAGCCATGTTGACCTGGAAGAATTGGCTGTTTCCAGGAGCTTTCTCCTGAATGTCCGCAACCATCTCCATCTCCTGGCCGGACGGAAGGAAGACCGCCTGTTTCTCTCCTTTCAGAGCCGGGTCGCCAGAGACCTGGCCTATGCGGACGGGCCGCATATCTCAGGTCCTGAAAGGCTCATGCGGGACCTCTATCTCCACCTGAACCGGATCCGGTACCGTCACGATGAATTCCTGGCAAAGGCCCTGGATATGATCGACCCCGGGCCGGCCGAGCCAACACCTGAAGACCTCCCTCCACCGTTCCAGGTGGTAAAGGGAAATATCGTCCTGCGGGAGGGTTCGCTCTTTGAAAAAGACCCCATGGTGATCCTGCACGCCCTGAAAGAGGCCAATGAGCGGGGACTTTTTTTGGGTTCGGGATTCATCTGGGAGGCTGAAGAGATCATCGCCCAAAGGGGGGAGGAGTTGGCCAACTCGGCCGAGGCAAAGGCCCTGTTTCTAGACATCATCCTGAGACCCCGAAACCCGAAGCTCATCCGGCTGGCCCTCGAGATCGGGCTCATCACCCTTTTCATCCCGGAATTCATTGAGGTCAGGAACCTGCCGCAGTTCGGCTACTACCATGTCATGACCGTGGATCTTCACTCCCTCAGGGCCATGGAGGTGCTGAACGAGATCTCACAGGGCGTTTACGACCAGCAATGGCCCCTCCTCAGGAAGGTTTTCGACAGGATCGAGCACCCCGACCGGCTCTTTCTGGCCGCGCTCCTCCATGATATCGCCAAGGGGGAGAACACCGATCATGCAGAGAAGGGGGGCAGGATGATCATCAAGATCCTCCAGCGACTGGGCGTGACCGGGGAGGCCCTCGATGTCATCCCGTTCTTGGTGAGACATCATCTGTTGCTGGTCAACGTGTCACAGCGCAGGGACCTGAGCGACGAGAAGACCTCGGTACAGGTGGCTCAGGCCATTCAGGACAAGGAACGTCTCAAGATGCTCTTTCTTCTCACCGTGGCCGACAGCTTTGCAACCGGCCCCATAGCCCGAAGCGACTGGAAGATCATGCTGTTGACCGAGCTGTTTGTAAAGGTAAGAGGCATCTTAGATCGGGGACTTCTGGCTTCGCCCGACGCTACCCAGGAGATCGCGGGCAAGCGGCAGTCGCTTTTAGAGGCGCTACAGCCGGAATTCTCGGAGGGGGAGATTCTGAAGCTGATGGATCAGGTATCCTCCCGGTATTTCCTGAGCGCTTCGCTGGAGGACATGGTCCACCACTTCCGCATGGCCTTGACCTTGGGCCCCGAGAGACATGCATGGATCCTTCAGCGGGTAACGGATGCCCCCGTCACCCGCATCATCCAGTGCACGTATGACCGGCCGGGGCTCTACAGCAAGATGGTGGGTGTCTTGACCCTGAACAACATCGAGATCCTGTCGGCCCATATTTTCACCCTGAAAAACGGGCTGGCATTCGATATCTACGAGGTGACCAATCCGGTGGACCGCTACCGGGAGGCGGAGCGATGGGAAAAGACATTGACCGACGTCCGGCTGGCACTGGAAGACCGACTCCCGTTGGACGACCTGATCCGGGAAAAGGGACAGTCCCTCTATGCACAGACCTATCATAGCCCTGTAGCCAAGAAGGTTAAGGTAGACAACGAGGCCTCTGATTTTTTTACGGTGATCGAGATCAGTTCCCCCACGAGCGTTGGACTGGCCTACACCCTGGCAAGACAGATCTTCTCCCTGGGCCTCAACATCCGGTTCGCCAAGGTCAACAGCGATGAAGAAAGGCTTCGGGGCGTCTTTTATGTCAAGGATGCCGGCGGCCAGAAGATCTATGAGGACGACAGGGTTGCAAAGATCAGGGATCAGCTGATGGCCGTGGGGCAATGAAGAATTAGGAATTAAGAACTCAAGTTTCGCACCCCTTCGCGTTCCAGACCGGGAGGTATCAGGTCCGT
>CAYPDL010000091.1:0-13119 GCA_964409475.1 uncultured Desulfobacteraceae bacterium
TTCCCTGCCAACCCTGGCCGAAAAGGTGCGTTCGGTCCTGGCCGGCCGGGACGATCTGAAAAACGGCGATCCATGATTGAGAGACACGATTCGGATGCCAAAGACCTCTACTGATTTAAGCCCGGCGATCCGTTTCGTCCTGTGCAAGCGATGTCATCGCCCATCACGGGGTGCTGAACAAAGGCGGACATTTTATCCCGAAACCCTTTTTCATTGAGGCATTGAATGAAAAGCTGCGCTACGTGCTGCAAGAGCCATAGGAGAGGACTGTCCTGTTCCCATCCATGGTTCTGATCCTGTGTTTAAGGTAAACAAAATGGACGATCGACAAGAAACAAGGGAAGCCCTGATTCGTGAGATAGAAGCCCTACGGGAGAGTGAGAAGAAATGGCGGCAATGGTTTGAGGACGCCCCCATTTCTCCCTGTGGGAGCAGGACTACTCGGAAGTCAAACGGCGTGTGGACGAGATCAAGGCCCGGGGCGCGGGAGACCTCTGCGCCTATTTTCAGTCCCATCCGGACCTGTGCCGTGAACTGGCCGCTCTGGTGCGCGTGGTGGATGTCAACAAGTTTACCCTGCGTCTCTACAGGGCAAGTACAAAGGAAGATCTCCTCTCAGGAATTACCAGGATTTTTTCGAGGGTGTCCTATGAGAGTTTTATCGCCAACCTCATGACGGTTACCGAAGGAAGAACCCGTTTTTTTACGGAGAGGATCCACGTCGCCCTGGATGGAGAAATCCTCCACGTCCAACTCCACTGGGCCGTGGCCCCGGGCTATGAGAACACCTATGGCCGGGTCCTGGTGAGTATTGAGGACATCACCGATCGCAAACGTGCAGAGGAGGCCCTGCGGGAAAGCGAAAAGAAGTATCGAATTATTCTCGAAAGCATGGAGGAAGGCTATCATGAGGTCGATCTGAAGGGCAGATTCACCTTCTTCAACAAGTCATTTCAAAAGATTCTTGGATATTCCCATGAAGAACTGATGGGCATGAGCTACCGACATTATGCAGCAGACGAGACGAATAGAAATAAGGTGTTTGAAGCGTACAACAGGGTTTTCACGACCGGCGAGCCCCTCCATGATTTTGTATGGGACTTTGTTCGAAAGGATGGACTCAGGAGGACGATCGAGGTCTCTGCCTCTCTCATCAGAGACAAAAATCATCAGCCTATTGGATTCAGAGGTATTGTCAGGGACATCACCGAACGCGTTCACGCACAAGCCGATCGGGAGAGGCTTCAGGCCCAGCTTGCCCAGGCCCAGAAGATGGAATCGGTGGGGCGGCTGGCCGGGGGCGTGGCACACGACTTTAACAACATGCTCTCGGTGATCCTGGGCCATGCGGAGATGGCCCTCATGCAGGCGGAGCCGACCGATCCGTTGCTTCGCAGACTGCAACAGATCCAGCAGACCGCCATGCGCTCTGCGGACCTGGTGCGCCAGTTGCTGGCCTTTGCCCGCAAACAGACCGTGGCGCCCAAGGTCCTGGACCTGAACGACACGGTGACGGGCATGCTCAAGATGCTCCGCCGCCTCATCGGCGAGGACATCGACCTCGTCTGGATGCCGGGGGCAAACCTGTGGCCGATCCGGATGGACCCGTCCCAGATCGACCAGGTCCTGGCCAATCTCTGCGTCAATGCCCGCGATGCCATCGTCGACGTGGGCAAGGTCACCATCGAGACGGAAAACATCGTTTTCGATGGGGCGTATTGCGCGGATCATGCGGGATTTGTTCCAGGGCAGTACATACTCCTCGCCGTGAGCGACGATGGCTGCGGTATGGGAAAAGAGGTGCTCAAAAACCTGTTTGAACCCTTCTTCACCACCAAGGGAGTGGGCAAGGGGACCGGCCTGGGACTGGCCACAGTGTACGGCAGCATCAAGCAAAACGAGGGGTTCATCAACGTTTACAGCGAGCTCGGCCAGGGGACGACCTTTCGGCTTTACCTCCCCCGCCACCGGGGCCAGGCAGAGGAGACGTCCCGACAAGAACCGGCCGAACCGCTTATTGGGGGCAGTGAAACCCTGCTTCTGGTGGAAGACGATCCCATGCTCCTCGACATCGGCCGGAGCATGCTGGAACAACTGGGATACAGGGTGTTGTCCGCAGGCGGGCCGGACGAGGCCATCCGTCTGGCCGAGGCCGACACGGACGAGATCCATCTGTTGATGACCGATGTGGTCATGCCCGCGATGAATGGGAAGGACCTGGCCAGGCATTTTGCCGAGGTCCGACCGGCGATCAAGACACTGTTCATGTCCGGCTACACGGCCAATGTGATCGCCCACCACGGGGTCCTGGACGAGAGCGTCCACTTCATTCAGAAACCTTTCTCCATGAAGAACCTGGCCGCCAAGGTCAGGGAGGCTATCGATAGATAAGGAGGCATGCGGCATGCAGGCGATGCTTCAGGGGCGCGATGGCGCCTCGCAATCGGCCAGGAACCGGGTGGTCATGGCGGCCGCCCTTTCCTGGATCGCCCTGATATTCGGCTCCCTCTACTGGAACTGGGTGCAGGTGGGAAGGTCCATGACCGCGCTGGCCATCAAGGGGGCATCGGCCAGCGTGGGCGGGGAACGCCTTCGGGAGGCGGCCCTTCAGGTGGAAAAGGCGGCCCGGGCCGTGGACCTGGACGGCGCTAGGTCGCTCATGCCTGAAGTAGAACTGCAATTCGGTCGACTGAAGGAAGCGATGGAAAGGGAGATGGGGTGAAATTGACTATGGAAGGATGAACGGCTTCGGGCTACAGTCCCAGGTAGGTCTTGCGGATGACCTCGTTCTGGAGGAGTTCGTCGCCGTGACCCTGGGCGATGATCTTGCCTGAGGAGAGGACATAGTTCCTGGAGGCCATCTTGAAAACCGTGCTCACCTCCTGCTCCACTAAGAGGACCGTGATGCCGAGCCCGCTGATCTCCCGGATCTTGGCGAAAACCTCGGCCCTTGTCTTCGGGGCCAGGCCCGTGCTGGGCTCGTCGATGCACAACAGCCTGGGCGTGGACATCATGGCCCGGCCGATAGCGAGCATCTGCTGCTCGCCGCCCGACAGGGTCCCGGATATCTGTCTGACGCGGGATTTGAGCACCGGAAAGAGGTCATAGACCCGGCCGAGGTTTTCTTCGATCCGGGCCTTGTCTTTCATGAGATATGCCCCGGCCAGGAGATTGTCCCGAACACTCATCTCCCGAAAAGGCCGCCTCCGCTCCGGGCAGTGGATCAGGCCCCTCTCCACGATCCGGTGCGCCGGGACCTGATCGATCCGCTCCCCGTCAAAGACCACCTCCCCCTGGACGGTGATGTCCCCCTGGGCCGAGCGCTTTTTGAGCCTTGCCTCCCAGGCCACCAGCCCGGTGATGGCCCGCAGGAGGGTCGATTTCCCTGCCCCGTTGGGTCCTACCAGGCTCACCAGCTCGCCCGTGTCCACCTCCATGCTGATGTCGTTTAAGAGCATGGCCTTGTCGTAGCAGACCGTCATGTGGGAAACCGTCAGCAGCACTGTCACATCTCCTCCTGGCCGAGATAGGCCTCCACCACCTTTTCGTGGGTCACCACCTCCTCGGGCTTGCCATCGGCAATGATGGTCCCGAAGTTGAGGACAATAATCCGGTTTACGATCTTCATGAGCTGTTGCAATTTGTGCTCCACGATAATCATGGCCGGTCCTTCGCTGTGGAGCCTGCCGAACCTGCCGCCCTTGTTGAGCCTCTGAATGGACTTGGCCATCAGTTCCGTCTCCGCAGGACTGAGACCGCCGAACGGCTCGTCTAAGAGGAGGAGTTCGGGTTCGGTGGCAATGGCCCGGGCCACCTCCAGGCGCTTGAGGTCCCCCTGCGACAGGGTGGAGGCCTTCTCAAGGGCCATGTCCGAAATCCCGGCAAACTCCAGGGCGTCCATGGCCTTGGCCTCTACCTTCTTGACCCACTCCCCCCGTTTCATTGCGCGCGGGGATAGACAGGAAACCATCACGTTGGCGATGATGGGGAGCCTTCGAAAAGGCCGCATGTTCTGAAAGGTGCAGGCGATGCCCCGGTTGACGATGCTCCATGTCTTGAGCCCCACGATCTCCTCCCCCTTGTAGCGGATAGAGCCGGAATCGGGCCGCAGGATGGCGGTGATCAGTCTCAGGATGGTGGTCTTCCCAGCCCCGTTGGGACCGATCAGTCCCAGGATCTCATCCCGTCCCATGGAAAAACTCACGTCGTTGACGGCCCGGAGCCCGCCAAAGCCCTTCCGCAGGGCCTGGACCTCCAAGAAGGGTTGCGCCATATCAGATTTCCTCGGCCTCTTCTCTCAGTTCACGCCTGGAGACCTTCCCCACGTCGGTCTTGGGGAGTTCCCCTCGAAATTCGATGATCTTGGGGACCTTGTAGTGGGCCATATTCTGCCGGCAGAATTCCATGATTTCCTCTTCCGAGACCTTGCCCCTGGCCTCGCTCTGAAGGACCACATAGGCCTTGATGATCTGGCCCGCAGCCGGGTCGGGCACGCCTACGACCCCGGCCGCCTTGATCTGGGGATGGCCGTAGAGGACCTCTTCAACGTGCCTGGCAAAGACCGAATATCCCTTGTACTTGATCAGGTCCCGCTTGCGGTCGAAGAAATGAAAATACCCCTCTTCGTCCATCCTCACCAGATCCCCGGTCCGGAGCCATTTTCTCCCCTCGATCTCCACCAGGGATTCCTCGGTCTCCTCGGGTCGTTTCCAGTAGCCCTGCATGATGTTGGGACCATTTAGGATCAGCTCCCCCACCTCGCCTACGGGAACGAACGCGGTCCCGTCCACATCCACAATGGCGGCCGCGACCCCGGGCAGGGGCACGCCGAAGGAGCCTGCCTTGGGCCGGTTATAGGGGGTGCTGTGACTGACCGCAGTGGTTTCGGTCATGCCGTAGCCCTCCAGGATCTTGACCCCGGTCCTGCGCTCCCATCCCTGGATGGTGGACTCGTGGAGGGTGTCGGCCCCGCAGGCGATCAGTTTCAACCGCTTCCAGTCCACCCGATCGGTCTTTTCGTACTCCTTCAGATATTCGAACAGGGTCGGCACCCCATAAAAGGCCGAGACCTGATACCGTTCCATGGCCGAGATGATCTCATCCAGGTCCGGGGTGGTGAAGAGGACCAGGGTGGACCCCTGGATCAGTCCGCTCAGCATGACCACCACCTGCCCGTAGATGTGGAAAAAGGGGAGAAAGGCGATCCCGACCTCTTTCCCCTCCTCGAAGATAGGCCAGAAGGCGAGGACCTGGGCCTGGAGGGCCACCATGTTGCGGTGGGTCAGGATGGCCGCCTTGGGAAGTCCTGTGGTCCCGCCCGTATACGGCAGGGCCGCAATGTCCTTTTCAGGGTCAATGAGCACCTGCGGGGGCTCGGGCGGGGTGTCCTTGACCAGGTCCTGAAAGAGATGCAGGCCCGAGGCCTTGGTCCGCTCGGCAGAAGGGGCCTCCATCCCCTTGTAGGCCTTGGCCAGGGCCTTTCTCCCGAAGAGACGCTTAATGGCCGGGAGATAGTCGCCGATATTGGTGAGAATGACATTCTTAAGGGAGACCCCTGCCTTCGCCACATTGTCGTAGAGGATGTCCTCGCAGACGATGGTATTGGCCTCGCTGTCCTCGAGTTGGTGCCGCACCTCCTGGCTGGTGTACACCGGGCTGATGGGCGTGACCTTGGCCCCCAATTTCAAGGCGGCAAAGTAGGCGACCACATACTGGGGGCAGTTGAGGAGATAGAGCGAGACCGTGTCGCCCTTTTTCACCCCCATCCGGTGAAGGGCCGTGGCAAAGCGATCGATCAGGTCCTTAAGCTTGGCATAGCTGATCTTGCTCCCGTAAAAGATCAGGGCGGTCTTGCCCCCGTATTTTTCCGCCACCCCATCGAATAGCTCCGGCACGGAGACATTGGGAACGTCCACGTCTTCGGGTACGCCTTCCGGATAGTACTTGAGCCACGGTTTTGACAGATAGGCTTCTTTAGAGTCCATGGTGTCCTCTATTAAAGGTTTAGGGTTCACGGTTCAGGGGTTCAAGGGTTGAAGGTTCAGGGTCCAAAATCCGGAGTCCACCCAGGTTGTGTCAGTTGTCTGTCATTGTTCATGACGGGGCCTGTTGTCCCCGCGCAAGGGCAGTTATTGGTTATTTGTTATCGGGAGTCGGTTTGTGGTTTTTCCTGATCCCGCGTACTCGCGGGATTAACTGATAACTGATAATCTTTTCCGAATTCATGGCAAATACTCATCACTATGCATTGATCCCAACCCTGAACCTTTGAACCTCTGAACCTTGAACCTCTTCTAATCCAGCGACGCCGTACAGATTCGGCAGGTCTTTCGTGTGGCCACGTTGCGTATCTTGCACCGGGGACACTCGACCTCGATCTTGTCCCGAATCCAGGGGAGGATGCCCTCCGGCATATAGAGGAGGATCAGGAGGACGACCCCGGCAAACATGAGGGTGCGGTATTCCGGCCAGAAGCGGAAAAATTCCAGCATGGGAAAGAGGATGAACACCGCGCCCACAGGGCCGTAGATGGTCACTATCCCTCCGAAAATGGCCCAGATCACCACGGTAAACGACATGGAGACCTCGAGCGTGGATGGGCCGGCAATCCGCATAAAGTGGGCATAGAGCCCGCCCGAGATCCCCGCGAAGAACCCGCTGAGACTGAAGGCCAGCAGCTTGTAGCGGGTGGTGTTGATGCCCGCGGCCCTGACCGCCACCTCGTCTTCCCGAATGGCGTGAAAGATGATGCCCGTATTGGAATCCGTGATCTTCCACATGACAGTGCAGAGGACCAGCATCAGGCCCACGCTGATATAATAGTCCCCGATCCGGGAGTGGGAGAGGCGCGTGAGTCCGGAAACCCCCAGCTCCCCGCCGGTGATGCCCGGCAAAGCAAAAATGATGCCCATCAAAATGATGGGAAAGGCCAGGGTGGTCAGTGCCAGGTAGGTGCCCCTCAGCCGGAGACAGGGGATCCCGATGACCAGACCGGCCAGGACGGCCGCCAGTCCCCCTAAGGGGATGCTCCCCCAGGGGGGGATATGGACATACAGATTCAGGAGGGCCGCGGTATAGGCCCCCACCCCGAAAAAGAGGGCGTGACCGAAGTTCAGCTGGCCCGTATATCCGGAAAGAAGATCCCAGCTCGCGGCCAGGATGGCGAAGATGCTGGTCAGAATAAGGATTCGGAGGGTATACGCATCCTGAGTGAAGAGGGGCAACAGGAGGAGGGTCATGACAAACAGGACAAGAATGACCCGGCTGGGGAGGACCAGAACCTCGTTTCTGACCACCCGATACCCTCTTCTCGCATAAAACCAGAAAAGACCCATGGCGTTACCTCTCTTCCTCAAAGGCGATGCCGAAAAGACCTTCTGGCCGGATCAGAAGGACCAGGATCATGATGCTGAGGGCGACCGATCCCTTGAGAAATGCCCCCTGGGGGATTAGAAACACCACGAGGGCCTCTGCAAAACCGAGGATGTAGGCCCCTGCAAAGCTCCCCTTGATGCTCCCCATGCCGCCTAAGACCACCACCGCCATCACCATGATGAGGGGGTGCGTCCACATGAAGGGGCTGAGGATGGTCAAGGGTGCGATGACCGCCCCCGTGATTGCGGCCAGCCCCACGGAGACCCCCATGGCCGTCATGGCCACCCGGCTGTCGTTCATGCCCATGAGGTTGGCCACCTCCCTGTCCTCGGCCGTGGACCGTATGGCCAGACCCAGTCTCGTTTTCATGAGCAGGACCCACAGGGCAAACAGGATGACCAGCACCATGGCGAAGGTGAGGAGTTGCTGATAAAAGACCTTGACCCCCGAGATGGCGAAGTATCCCTTAATCAGGGAAGGGACGCTCACATAGTCCCCGCTGAACAGGAGGAGCATGAATTCCTGCATGGCAATGGCAAGGGCGATGGTCCCGATCAGGACCGCGCCCTCGTGCTCCCGGATGGGATCGATGAACAGCTTGTAGGCCAGGAGACCCAGAAAGGTGACCGACACAAAGGCGGCCAGCATTCCCCAGACCGGATGGAGGCCCGCCTTCTGGGTGACAAAAAAGATGCAATAGGCGGCCAGCATATAAAAGGCTGTGTGAGCGATATTGACGATGCGGGCCACGCCGAAGATCAGGGAGAACCCGATCGCGAGCAGGGCATAGACGCTGCCGCTGATGAGACCGGTGATGATGATATCGAGTATCATGCCGCCTCAGGGCAGGGCTCCCCCTTCCCGCACCCGGGGGTGCGGGAAAGAGAGCCCTTTAGAATAAGGAGTTATTTCTTGTATTTCTCGATGATCCAGGGGGCGATCTTGTAAGGGACAACCCCTTTGTAGGTGACTTCCACCCCTTTCGCAGGCTGCCACTTGTTGGGCCAGACGCCCACGAGTTTTCCGTCCTGCCACTGGACGCCGAGGCTGGTCAGGAAACCCGGGCCCCATTTCAGGTCGTGCAGCGGTTTTCCCTGTTCGTCCTTGAGGTAATCGACAACACCGGAAGGGGACTTGTAGGGGACGCCGGCCTCCATGGCCTGGACCACCTTGTCCGAATCCAATGATCCCGCCTTTTCGATGGCCGGGACGATGCCGCGGAGAATGGCGGTATAGGTGTCGGCCGTGTAGGTGGGCACCTCGCCGTATCGGTCGATATAGCCCTGAACAAAGGGTTTGGTCAGCTCGTTGACCTCCACATCCCTGGAATAGGTGTTCATGGTCATGACATAGTTGCCCATACCCTGGGTGGCATCCCAGAAGCCCTCTTTCTGGGCCTCCACGTTAATGCCTACCTGGGCCGCGGGGATCTTGAGTTCCCCGGCCTGCCTGGCAAAGGTAATGCCCACGGAGGCGGAAAAGATGGTAAAGATCACATGGGCGCCCGAGCTTTCGATAGCCGAGAGTTCGGCCGTGACATCTGTGGCTGTCTGGGAGGGTCTCCAGACGCCGACCTCCTCCATCCCTAATTTGGGAAGGGTCTTCTGGGTTGCTGCCACCATAGGATCGGCCCATACCTGCTTCTCAGCCACGATGGCCACCTTTATCTTGGGGATGTTGAGGACCTTCTTCAATATGCCGGCAACGGTCGCCATCTGAATGAAGCAGGTCTTGACCAAGAACATGGAATTGAAAGGCGTCCCCCTGAAAAAGTATTTATACCGGTTGTAGTCCTTGGCTACGCGGGTGCAGAGTTCGGGATGGGCCGCACCGCAGCCGATAAAGATCTTCTGGTTGTCCATGGCCACATCCTGCATGGCCAGGACCGCCTCGGTCCTGAAGCCCCCCACCACAAAGTCCGCCTTGTTGCGGGTCAGGAGGAGTTCCATGGCGTTGGTGGCATCCGTAATACTCAGAAACTCATTGGAATCCGCCTTGATCAGTTCGATTTTCATCTTCTTGTCGCCGACCTGGACGCCCCCCTTGGCGTTGATTTCCTCCATTGCCATCACCGCCCCGTTCCAGTGTCCTTTCCCCTGCATGAAATTCATGGGGCCGATAACACCGATTTTGATCACATCATCTGCCGCCCAGGCCGGAAAACCGGCTGTCAGAGCCAGGCAGACAGCTCCCATGACGCTCCAAACCGCCAATCCTTTTTTCATAGCCCAAATCTCCTTTCCGTAGGGTTTAAGGTTGATGAAAAGCCGATTACGCCGATAACTGATTCTAACCCGGACGCGCCGGAACCAAAAAACTCACACAGAGGCACAGAGGCACAGAGTTTTAAGAATTACCAGGAGTTTTATTGCCATTTTCTCTCGTTCCCACGCTCCAGCGTGGGAAACGCATACGCTGTGGGTCCCAATTCCTCAATTCCTCAATTCCTCAATTCTTGAATTTCTGAATTCTTCAATTCCCAATCCCCAAACCGTATGTCCTCTTCCTGAACCAGTTTCCTGTAGAGGTGGTAGAAAAAGACCCCCATGAGTTCCCGGCCTCGAATGGCCCTTTCCTGGTTTTCCTGGGGAGTAAACTGCTCCAGGTGGGTGTTCAGGAATCTTTCGTGGGCCAATTTCACGATCTCCCTGAACAGGTCGATATACTGCCTCAGGGCCGAGGGATCGAACCCGTCCTTGGGGCCGAAGCCGGCCCGGTCCAGGTCCACCAACAGCCGCCCCATGATGACGTCGTCCTGGGAATACACCTTCTTTCCATCGGAGATCTTGGATGAGATGACCCCCCATTCCTCGAACTGTGTCAGCCATTTGGCCGCCATGCCGGTGGTCTGGCAGAAGGTCTCTTCCCCAACCACGTCCTCTTCCAGGAGCTGGTCCAGGGGACTGAAATAGCCCACGCGCAGGTCCAGGAGGGCCTTCAGCTCAGGCGATCGGTCGTGCCGCTTGATAATCTTCTTGATTAGGGAGAGGGGGAGAAAAAAATGATCCTGGATTTTTTTGATCAGGAGGATGCGCTCGATAAAGCTCTCGTCATAGTCCGCGACATTCTTTCCCTGTTTCCTGGGACGCGGAACAAGGCCTTCCCGGACATAGAAATGGATCGTCTCTTTCGGGGCGTTGGTGAGTTTTGAAAGCTCGCTGATTCGCATTCCTGCTCCCAGGCATCATAATAGGAAGGGTTGGAGACGACCGGAATAGATTCATGCATCTATAGGCCACCCATTTTGTTATGTCAAGAACAAAATACAAATTTTCCTTGACTTACATGTATAGTATAGAGTAGTGCTCCATGATATGCGAAGCACCCCTGCGGAACGGGGAATGCGGAATGGGGAATGGGGAAGTCCAACGGGCAGTAGGGAGTAGGCAGTACGCAGTTAAAACTCAATGACCACTGAATGACGGCCGCAGGCCAAATGACCAATGACGATTCACCAATTACGATTGAGGAGATGGATGAGATGAAGACAGATTTTCGGACCATCAGGGTGGACAGAAAGGACGGCGTGGCCGTTCTCACTATCAACAACCCGCCTGTGAATCAGATGTCGCCCCAGATGATGGAGGACTTTGCAGCCGCAATCTCCTGGGCCCATGATGACAAGGAGGTGAAGGCCGTCGTGCTGACAGGTACAGGCAAGAATTTTATTGCCGGGGCCGACATCACCCAGCTCAAGCTTGTCAAACGTCGTGAGGACGTCATGGAGGTCGCGCTCCAGGGCGCCCGTTTTCTCAGCAGCATCGAGACCGGTCCTAAGCCTTTTATTGCCGCCATTAACGGCAACTGCCTGGGAGGAGGGCTGGAGACCGCCATGGCATGTCACTACCGCGTGGCGGCCGAGGGGGTGAACCTGGGGCAGCCCGAGGTGCAGATCGGACTCATCCCCGGGGCCGGGGGCACCCAGCGACTCCCCAGGCTCATCGGGCTTCCCAATGCCCTGGAGATGATCACTGCAGGCAAACCCATCAAGGCCCAGCAGGCCTGGTCGAGGGGCCTGGTGGATGAGGTGGTCCCCATGGAGGGTCTCCTCGATGCGGCCCTGAAGGCGGCCCGCCGGTTTATCTCAGGAGAGCTGAATCTCAAGATGCGCATGACCCGCAACGTGAACCATCGGCTTCCCAGTGCAGCGGAAAAGACCGCGCTGCTCAATTATGCACGGGTCATGACCTTTCAGAAGGCAAAGGGCTATATCGCGCCCTTCAAGGCCATTGACGCCCTTGAGCAGGGCCTCGGGTTCGACATCGAAAAGGACATTGAAAAAGAGGTGGCCCTTTTCTCCGACTGCGCGGTATCCGATGTGGCCAAGAACCTCATTAACATCTTTCTCAATACCCGGGCCGCCGGGAATCTCCCCAGGATCGCGGGCTTAAAACCTGCCAAAATCAAAAAAGCGGCCATGCTGGGGGGCGGGGTCATGGGGTCAGGGATCGTCCATCTCCTCCTTCAAGGCGGTTTTGAGACCATCCTGTGGGATATCAGCGATGAGGCACTAAAGAAGGGGATGGCTGCCGTCCGCAAAACATTTGATTACCCCATCAAGAAGAAAAAAATGACGCCGGCTGACCTCGACCAAAAGATCCAGAACCAGCTCACGGCCACCACCTCCCTCGAAGACCTGAAGGACGTGGATTTGGTCATAGAGGCTGTGCTGGAAGACATGGAGGTAAAGCAGGGCATCTGGACGCAACTGGACGGGATCTGCCCTGGCCATGCCGTATTCGCCACGAACACCTCGGCCCTTCCCATCACGGAGATGGCCGAGGTGCTGAAGGACCCGGGCCGGATGATCGGGCTTCATTTCTTCAATCCGGCCCATCGAATGCAGCTCCTCGAAATCATCTGCGCGGCAAAGACATCCGACCAGACCCTGGCTACGGCCGTTGCCTTCGCCAGGGCCATCAAGAAGGTCCCCATCGTGGTGAATGACGGCCCCGGCTTTTACGTATCCAGGCAATTAGGCGGCCTCATGGGGGGGGCCGTCTATCTGACGGCCGATGGCGTGGACGGGGCTGAGATGGAGGCCGCCATGGTGGATTTCGGCATGCCCATGGGGCCGGCCGCCCTGTCCGATCTAACGGGGATTGACATCAACTACCATGTCAACAAGACCTTTGAAAAGCGGCTGGGCGAGCGCTACAAGGTCCACCCCCTCACCGAGCTGATCTATCAGACCGGGTGCTATGGCCGCAAGACCGGGGCCGGATACTTTGATTACAGCGGCGAAAAGCCCGTCCCCAACAAAAAGGTGGGGGATGCCATTGCACAATACCTGAAGGGGAACAACATCTCCCCCAAAAAGATCTCCCGGCAGGAAATCGTGGACCTCATGCTGGCCAACGGCATCAATGAGGCCGCGTACATGATCCAGGAAAGGATCTGCGATCGACCCCAGGACATGGACCTGGCCATGATCTACGGCACCGGATTTCCCCCTTACCGGGGCGGCATCCTCAGGTATGCGGACACGTGGGGGATACCGAAGGTCTATGAGACGCTCCTGGAATTGGAAAAGCGATACGGGTCCCGGTTCAGGCCCGCCGATCTCCTGAAGGAGATGGCGGCATCCGGCAAGACCTTTTATGGCATTGAGAAGTGAAGAATGAAGAGTGGGGACGGAGTTCAGGCGTCAGCCTTTTATCAAGCAGCGGGATTTTGAACGACTTCCCCTGGCGTTATGCCGACTGTCAATCAATCCCGCTTTCAAGCGGGACAAATCAACAATCG
>CAYPDL010000091.1:13219-16259 GCA_964409475.1 uncultured Desulfobacteraceae bacterium
GCGTTATGCCGACTGTCAATCAATCCCGCTTTCAAGCGGGACAAATCAACAATCGCAAATCCTTATAGAGGAGGACTTTCCATGAAAGACGTCGTGATTGCAGGGTATTTGAGAACGGCCCAGTCGCGCTCCCGGCCTAACGATCCGGCCAGGGACTGGTTCTGCAAGATGCGGGGCGATGAACTCCTGGCCAAACTGATTCCGGAACTCATCCAGAGGACCGGAATCGAGCCCAAGGAAATAGACGATTTCCTGGTGGGCTGCGCCACCGCGGTGGGGGAACAGTGGGCCTACGGCGGACGGTTCCCTGTGTTTCTGGCCAACCTGCCCGAGACCATTCCCGCCAAGTTTCTGGATCAGCAGTGCGGGTCATCCATGGCCTGCATCCATGTGGGATTCATGGAGATCGCCATGGGCTTTTCCGACATCGTCTTTACGGCCGGCTATGAACACATGACCCGCATCCCCATGGGCGGGTACACATCGGACCGCGGGCTGGTGGCCCCCAACATGGCCCTCTTTCTCTATCCCTCCTACCAGCACTGGGACATGATGACGACCCTCAACATGGGGCTTACCGCAGAAAAGCTCTTCGCTCAGACCGATTTTACCAAGGAAGACATGGACCGATGGGGGGTCCGGTCCCATCAACTGGCCTCCCAGGCACAGACAAGTGGTTTTTTTAAGGATGAGATACTGCCCATCGAGGCCGAACAGGCGGATGGGACGACCCTGACGGTGGACAGGGACCAGGCGGTCCGGAACGACGCCACCCTGGAAGGGATGGCCGATCTCAGGCCTGCCTTCAAAAAGGATGGAGTCATTACCCCGGGGAATTCCTCCCCCCTCAATGCCGCGGCTACCTCCATGGTGCTCATGTCCAAGGAGACGGCTAAGAAAAAGGGGATCAGACCCCTTGCGACCATTCGGTCCGTGGGCTATGCCGGCGTGGATCCCACCATCATGGGGGCAGGACCGGTGCCTGCCACACGGATGGCCCTGGAGAAGATCGGCATGAAGCCACAGGACATGGATTACTGGGAGATCAACGAGGCCTTCTGCATCGTGGCCCTGAACGCCATCAAGGAACTCGGCATTGAGCCTGAAAAGGTCAATGTCATGGGCGGCGGCACGGCCATCGGTCATGCCCTGGGCGCCACCGGCATCCGCCTGGTGGGGACCCTTGCCCGCATCCTCAACGAAAAGAAGGCCCGCTACGGGTGCGCCAATGCCTGCGTGGGCGGCGGACAGGGCGTGGCCACGGTCATTGAACGGGAGGAATATGACTGGTAAGCTGGTTGCTGGATACCGCTTGTAATTGAAAATTGAGAATTGAAGATTGAAAAGATCGACTACTGACGTCCGGCCCTTTATGCTGGATGACTGGATGACTTGGATGGTCCTTTCCTGACCTCTGACCTCCGACTTGTGGCCTTAGGTGCTGGGATGCTGGGATAGCGGATTTTATGATCTCTGTGCTCCGACCTCTGACCTCTGGCCTTTCATGCTGGTTGCTGGTTCATTTCACGCCTTGCGTGATTGGACGTTGGATGTTTCCCGCCTAAGCGGGATTGGATGTTCGTCCTCATGAACATCCCGTAGGTTGGGTAGAGCGAAGCGAAACCCAACGGCACGCTTCGTGGTTTGGGGGGCTTTTCAGCCGGAACTGCCTTCAGTAATTCGTCCCTCCATCTTTCTGCGGGGACCCTTGAGAAGGGCAAAAGAGACCAGGTTGACCAGCCCCCAAATGCCGGAGGCTGAGAAGCAATCTTCAATGGAGCGGTCAAACAGCACCGAGATCTTGGGCTCAAGCTCCGCGTCTCCCCTCCAGAGGAGGTAATAAAGCGGCACCCTCGGGAAAGGGAGGAACCGGTAGGCCATGTCGGCCATGTCGAGGGCCTGGCCCTCGCAATAGGCGGCCGCTGATTCAAACCCGTCATGGTCCTCCCCGTACCGCTCCAGCAGGGGGGCCAGCCTCAATTCATGCCGTCCTTTGAAGTAGTGGGCCTCCTTGAGGTCCTTGACGCCCACGATGTCCCTGCCCAGGGGATGAACCGATTTTGCATGATTGAGATAGAGGAGGGTAATGAGTTCAAGCAGGGGATCATCCATTGTTCTCCAGGCATCCCCCATCTGCCTTTTCAGACACGCATTCTTCATGTCTACCAGGATGTCTTCCCGCAAAAAATGAAAGACCAGCCCCCCCGAGGGGTGGGCCTGAAACAGGGTCAGATTGAGCAAGGTATTTCTGTCACTGCTTTTAAGGTTTTTCCAGTACTCCGGGGGCACCTGGACCGGTCTCTCATTATGATCCACGGGAGGCGGCCCACTATCCAGCCGGCGATCCTGCATGGATAAGAAGGCCTCGCTGAACGGATAGGGTCCCGCGCCAAAGTTCTCGCAGGGAAAGGCATGGCAATCTCTCAGGCAGTAATCGATGCGGTTCATGGCTGCGCAGGCCAGGATGGTACATGTCCCCCCAAAGGCGGCCTTCTGGGCGGCAAGCTTTCTCTGCGCCTCCGTGCTCTTACCTGGGCCGCAGGTGGAGCAGAGCCCCAGGAGACGCAATTTGCACACATCACAGTTGATTCCGCATGCGCCGGTAGGCATGGTCTGGCCCCTTGCGTTTCAGCGAACCGCAAGTTCGTTTCGAAGCATCTGGAGACGTTCCAGGGTCTTTTCAACAACTGTCTTTTCCTTGTTGAAATGTTTCAGAAGTCTGTTGAGACACTTCTGCCCTTCCTGGTCATCCCCCAAATACCGGACACAGGCGTTCATGCATTCCACAGCCCTGGCGATGTTTGCCTCCACCTCTTCGGGTATCTTTTCACTGTCATGTCTCACGGCGTCTTCCGGACAGACCTCATGGCACCTGCCGCAGCGGATGCAGTTTTCCATATGAATCTCCGCGACATCCTCATTTAGATAAATGGTGTCCACCGGACAGGTGTCAACACATACGCCGCAGCCGGTACATGCATCTGTATCTATCCATGGCATCTTTCATCCTCCTTACTCAAGTTTCGCACCCTTCATTAGG
>CAYPDL010000092.1:0-16236 GCA_964409475.1 uncultured Desulfobacteraceae bacterium
ACCCCCACGGCCCTGTCATGTTGCCCCGCCTTCTATCAAGAGGCTAAAGAGTTACTTATTTTTTTACCTGTGTTCATGTATCGGAATTGCGTTCCCGCAGATGTTTTCATCGGGTATTGGCTTAGACCCCAAAGAGAAATCAGGAAAGGAGATAATTTTATGAATTTTTTAATTCAGCCTAAGAAGTACAAAAGCCTTATGGCAGATGGGGGTTCTCGCGCTGTTATGGAAAAGACCATTGATTTCTTCGAAAATATGGGGAAGACACAGCTTCTTGACGACTACAACAAAAAGGTCTGGTACAAAGAATTTGTCGATTTCATTGGAAAAGAACAGATCTTTGCCAAGCTGCTCACCCCTAAAGAATATGCAGACGGTGATGCGGACTGCCGCTGGGACACGGCACGAAACAGCGAGTACAGCGAGTTGCTGGCGTTCTATGGTCTGGGCTACTGGTACTGTTTTCAGGTGACCATCCTGGGGCTGGGACCCATCTGGATGAGCCCGAACGACAAGGCCAAAAAAAAGGCAGCCAGGCTGCTCAAGGAAGGAGCGATCTTTGCTTTTGGGCTTTCCGAGAGGACACACGGTGCAGACATTTACGCTACCGAGACGGCCCTCACCCCCAAAGGTGATGGAACATGGGTTGCCAATGGCGAAAAGTACTACATCGGCAACGGAAATGAGGCCGAGATGGTATCCACCCTGGGTAAGATCAAAGACGGCACCGATGATTATACCTTTTTCGTCACCAACTACCGCCATAAGGCCTATGAGCTGAAAAAAAACGTTATTTCCCACCAGGAATACGTATCCAACTTTGCGCTGCACGACTACCCCATTACCGAGGATGACATGCTCTCTCGCGGCCCTCATGCCTGGGATTCTGCGCTCAATACCGTAAACATCGGCAAGTTCAACATCGGCCCGGCATCTATTGGACTGGCCGAACACTGCTTCTATGAGGCCATCACGCATGCCGCAGACCGCATACTCTACAATATGCGTGTTACAGATATGCCACACGTGCGAAAAAATTTCATGGACGCATGGCTGCGACTGGTGGCAATGAAGCTTTACCAGCGTCGGTCAACCGATTACTTCAGAGGAGCCAATGTAAATGACCGCCGCTACCTGCTCTACAACCCCACAAGCAAGATGAAGGTTACTCTCCAGGCCGAGGACGTAATCAACCTATTGTGGGACGTAATCGCTGCCAAGGGATTTGAAAAGGACACCTACTTCCACATGGCAGCCGCTGATATACGCGGACCGTCCAAGCTCGAAGGGACAGTACACGTAAATGTTCAGCTTATCCGCAAGTTCATGAAGAACTACTTTTTTAATCCGGCCAAATATAGACCTGTTGATCCCGACTTCTCATGTAACGACGACCTGTTCCTGTTCAACCAGGGTCCGACCAGGGGTCTGGGCAAGGTCCAGTTCCACGATTACGCACCGGTCTTCGAGGCAAACAAAGATCTGCCCAACGTGGCAACCTTTATCAAACAGATCGAGATCTTCAAGGATCTGGTGGAAAAGGCCGGCCCAGACAAGATGCAGGACATGGATCCTTCTTTCTCTCTGCCCCTGGGCGAGATGTTCTCTATTGTTGTCTATGGCCAGCTTATTCTCGAACAGGCAAAGTTCGAAGACGTGGAACCCGACATCATCAACCAGATATTCGACTTCATGGTGCGCGACTTCGCCAACTTCGCGCTGCAGATATACGGCAACCACAACACCAGGGACGAACAACGTCCCTTCTGCAAGGAGATCATGCTCATCAGAGCCGTCCCGGACGATGCCCAGTATCAGGGAATCTGGCGAAAATACGTGGCTGCCCTCGATGGCGAATACGCAATGAACGATTAAAAAAGGGGGTTGTATTCAGGAATCAGATTTGGGGTCAACCGCGTTTTAAAGGACGTAAGACCCACCGACATCGTCATTAAGCAGGATGTCAGCAACCCCAAGGCAGCCAAGCTCCGTGCGGCCGTGGCCAAGCTTGCGAAATAGAGAATCAGGGATAACCGCGCCGGTCAAAGGCCGGCGCCGATCTATCCACATGATCTGTTTCGGGATTGGCCGAATCATCCACATAGTTGAAACTCCCCTTGCGGATGTTGCAAAAGAAAAGTTCCGGAAGACTGTACAAGGCGCCTTTGAGCCCCCGGGAGATTAAGCCCCCGCCATCCATGGGCAGGGAAAAAATGCCAGCCCCGGCGGCCAGCATCCCATAAGCGGTGTTTAAGGCCCCATAGACCGGTCGAATCCAGGTCACGTTATCGGTGAAAAATAGAAATGGGGTGTCTCCTTCCATGCCATTGTAGAGGGTCGAGGTCAGGGTGTTACACTCCCGAAGATAAACAACGGCGTCATCTTTTGAAACCTCTTCCATCTGTGTCAGCATCCGTTTTCGAAAACCGGGCACTATCACCACCCCTTTCACTCTGAATTGTCCATTGACCCGATTGAACAAATAAGACGGAATGAAATTGAACCCTCCATTTGGCTCAATATACCCCCCCAGGGCGTGCACCGTTTCGGATTTTGATTCAAACGGCGCATTAAGGTTTCGAATCAATTCAGTGGCGCAATTGCTTTCGATCAAATGATACGGATAGCATTGCTCCAATTTTTCACGATAGCTTTCCAGGTTTACCCGAGCCGCGCTCAGGGACTGCATGAGGAGTTGTGGAGAGGCAGCCGGGGGGGGCAGAGGGACCATATCAGAACGTGACGGTATCAATCCGCCATAGGCCACTCGAATGGGTTTCCCCGTCGTTCTTCCCTTTTCCAGCTCTGCATACCGGCCCGCGCTCTCTTCGAGGCGATTATAATTCCGTTCATCCAGTGGTTTTCCTGATAATATCTCCTGACGGATACGCCAATAGCCACGCCGGGCACGATCAGCCAATCGGGCTGTGACACCGGGGTCATCCTGAATGCTTTTCGCGGAGGCCTTCAGGGCGGCGTCGGGAAAAGGGTCCAGCAAAAACAATCGATTATATTTGAGAGAACGCATCACCGCTTGATAACGGGCCGCTGTCAACAAAAGCGCATATCCCCAGTCCGGACGCCTGGACGACGCGAGCGCCATGGCCGACTTTTTCAGATTTTCCGCATAGGACGAAAGGTTTCTTTGCTCATCTTCGGACAGCTCTTTCGGATCACCGGGACGTGAGAATGCATCCATATCCATCAGTTCCGCCTCCCGGACCGGCAAAGCCCGCTTCAAAACAACAAGGGCCGTATGTTTGAGCCGGTTTTCAGCATAGTTCAACCACGGGGACCCAACCGACCCGGGATAGACTTCCCTGGAAATCTCTGAATTGGGTGCTTCTGTGACAACCAGTGGGATAACAACCAGCGCCCGGGCCAGGGACTGAATGGCGAGGTCCAGATATTCGGCTCCATATTTCTTTGTGATGGCCGCCCTGAGCTGATTACTGATATCGTCCGGCGGCTCATTTTGTGAAAAAAGACCTGCGCCGTTCAATGCCATGTGTTCTATTCCGTGGCTGAAATCGTCAAGCAGTTGAGCATCAGCGTTCAGAACATCCAGGCGGGCCATATGGGCTTCCTGAACCAAATAGTATTGGTCAAAGTGTTCCCTTATGCGTGAGAGATCACTGGCCGTTACGTCAACAGAGGCAGCGTAAATCGTTCGATTCTCTAAATCGTTATAAATATATCTGAAATGGGGCCACCGGTCTCGAACAAGCCTGAAAAAACCATCGGGGAAGTATTGGAAGTGGTAGACGGTATGTCCTATGTGCAAACCGGTGTGCCCACCACTGGAGCCCCCCACGTTGGCATCTATGTACAGAAACCGAAAAAAAGCACCAGGCAGGACGGAATCGTCTTCAGCCATAACCGGCTGGAGAAAGACGAGTTCCTGTATCAGAAAAAGGCTGATGAGTAATGAAAAAAGGCAGAAAATACGGCAAGCGCCCCGTTCAAGTCGGCTATTTGACCGTATCGGCCAGATCCCTTTTAAATCAGGGTTGATAGCTCTCCTGGATAAGCATAAGGGCATTTTTTTCCCTGGCCGTCAGATCTTTCATAAAGTAGACATCCCGAACCTCTTCGCGGGTTATACCGGCCCGTCTGAGACCCGTTCCAATGGCATTATAAGTCACCGTATCCCGCTCCCAGTCTGTGATGCCGTGCTTTTTTGCAATTTTGCCTAGTTGCCGCATGAAATCCTCAGCGTTGCCTTCCTTTGCCACACTGGATGTATAGGCGCTCACATCGCTCATGTAGGACGCTTTCGCACCCTCACCACCTTCATCCGACGGACTCGACGAACCCGAAGAATTAGAGCTGGACTTACTTGAATCACTGGATGTCCCGCTTGAATAGGAAAGCGAACAGCCGGCAAACAAGGTCAGAACGCTAAGCAGAACGACGGTTAATCTCAACGTATCTTTCATCTAATTCACTCCTTATAAAGAGTTGGCAACTGAATCCCATACCATACACCTGGAAACATAATCTAAAAACGGTAGTTATGTCAACATACAGATTATTAGATTGTGGGTAACACTTTAGGCATATGAAAAAGGCCGGTCATGTTGCCCGCCTTCTATCAAGAGGCTAAAGAACTACGATTGTAGTTATAATTGGGAATAGGGCGCTGGAAAACAGAATTTACAACCGTCTTGAAAAATAAGGGGCAAGGTTGAAATGCCATAACCCCTTCATTTTCTTTGGTGTCTGGGACGAATATCGAACCCGTGCGAAGCTCAGCTTCAAGGGTTTTCAGATAGGCGGAAACGTTGCGTCACCGCCCTTTGAAAATGGGTTTCCGGTTTTCGAGGAGCGCGCGAATGCCTTCCTTTGCATCATCCATTTCAAAGGTGCGGGACTGGTAGAGGGCGTCTATATCTGCCGAGTTGCGAGGGTCCCACTGGATGCCGCGGCGGATGGTCTGTTTGATCATTCTGACGGCCACGGGCGCACAGCTCGCAATCTCCTCAGCCAGTTCCCAGGCCTTTTCAAGAACCTGATCTCCTTCCAGGACATAGTTGGTCAGTCCGATGTCAGCGGCCTCTTCACCGGTTATCAGTCGGCCGGTAAAGAGGAGTTCGTTGGCCAGGGGAAGACCCACAATCAGGGGGAGCATATAGGAGACTGCCATCCCTGAATGGAGGCCGAGCCGGGCAAAATTGGCCCCATATTTTGAATGTCGATCAGCAATACGCATGTCGCAGATGAGCGCCAACCCGAACCCGCCGCCAATGGCATGGCCGTTCATGGCGGCAATGGTTGGCATTTCAAGATCCCCAACGGCAAGAAACGGCCCGTAGGCATCCATAAGTATCTGATGCGGCAGTCGGTCCCTGCTGTCAAAAATACCACTCTTGAAATCAGCGCCCGAGCAGAAGGAGTTGCCGCTTCCGGTGATGATCAAACATCGAAGGTCCTCGTTTTTCGCTACCTCGGCTACCGCATTACAAAAGGCAGGCATGGTTTCCTCATCCATGCTGTTCCGATTATCGGGTCGGTTAATGGTTATCTGTCCAATATTCTTTCTGATATCAAAAAGGATGGGCGCATCCGACATGATAGACTCCTCTGTACAATATCTGTCCCGGTATGCCACGGGACCATCCGGTTCAGGATTCCGGGATAAGACCGGCAAGGTCCCGGTGAAACCGCTCACTTGCCTCAGCAGCGTCACGGATCCATTGGGGATCTGCCATGAGATTGGGCACAACGGCCGACCCGGATATCCCTTGATGCGTCAGCTGTTCCCTCAAGACCGCTTCACGATCGACCCGTTTCGCCTCCAGATCCTTCCGGTATCTCAGGAAGAGTTCTTCAACGGGCCTAGTATCAAACCCTGCAATATGCGCCAGGATGTCCAAGAGCGGGCGGTTGTCCCCGTCCAGGACCATCCGTTCCAGGCATTCTCTTCTGAGGGCTGCAACTGCGATCTCATGACGATCAGCGCCGAGTGACTCAATTTCCGACTGGAGACGTTCTGTATCGATGACGCCATTGAGATGCCTTTGAATGATCCCCCGTATTTTTCCTTCCACCTCACGCCTCATGAAGGCCGCTTTGTCTTCGTCTGTCACCTTCACGCCCCTGGCCTTTTCCATGATGATGTCCAGGGTGCTCCGAATTTCTCCCATAGGATTACCGACCTCCTTGATCTTCAATTTTTTTTGATATAGCCGCAAAAAGGCGCAAAAGTCACAAAAAAAATCGATATAATAGGGTAGCAACTGATCGGGGACGTCTAAACCGCAAATTTCGATTGCGAGGTCATTACGGTTGCCCTTCCTACGACAGGAGCTACCGCGCCAGCCCGAACGCCTCCATAACCCGATCGTGCAGCACGGGCCGGAATGCCCGGATCTTTTCATTCTTCCGTGTGGGATGGATCCGGTTGCTCAGGAATATAATGATAACATCCTGGTCCAGGTCCATCCAGAGGGACGCGCCGGTAAACCCGAGATGGCCCACGCTCGTCGATGTAAAATGCCTTCCCGCGCTTGAGTTCACTGGAGATGGCTTATCCCACCCCAGGGCCCATGTGCTCCCATCTACCATATCCTGCCGTGTGAAAAAGGCCCGGACGGTCTCCGGTCTGAGATAGTCTTTTCTCTCCCCGCGCCAGTGTCCTCTCAGGAGATTCGCAAGGGCATGGACCTCCTCTGCGGTCCCGAAGAGTCCGGCATGGCCGGAATACCCTCCAAGGGCATAGGCGTTCTCGTCATGCGCGGTCCCCTGAATGATCCGTTTCCGCCACGGACAGTCCTCTGTGGCCGCAAAACGACCCTGAGTGAACCGGCCGGGAAGCTTGGTGCTGAAAAAGCCGGTTTTTTTCAGTGACATGGGGGCATAGAATTCCTGCTCCACAAAACGGGGGAGGGAAAGGCCTGTTGTTTTTTCGATCACCCATTCGAGCAGCATGAACCCGAGGTCGCTGTACAGGACCTGCGTACCGGGCGCGTATGCAAGGGGAAGGTTCAGCAATCGTTCTCTCAGGATGGCCTTTCTGTCTTTCGGGGCCACATAATCCAGATCGAGATAAAACGGCATCCAGTCCATAAACCCGGCGGAATGGCTCAAAAGGAGACGCAGAGTAATCCGCTTCTTGTCTTCCGGCAAGGTTTGTTTAAGCAGTTCTTCAAGGGGCTGATCCAGATTGATTTTCCTGGCATCCACCAGCTTCATCATGGCCAGGGTCGTTGCCAGGGGTTTGGTCAGGGAGGCCAAGTCGAACAGGGTCTCCTTCTCCATGGGGAGAGGATGGGGCGAAAGGGTGCGGTACCCGACCCCGTGTAGGATGCGTATCACACCCCCCCTGGCCGCGAGAAGCACGGCACCCGGATAAACCCCTTGCTCTCTCCCCTTTTCAAGTAACGTCTTTATACCCGATACCGTCTCAGGTTTCATCGGCTGAGTCTGGTTGCTGGTTGCTGGATACTCGTTGGCGGTTTTCAGTTTCCGGTTCGCGTTTCTCAACTTCAAGCATTTTAGGCATTCCAAATTTTAGGCATTTCTCTTGCTGGATACTTAATACCGGATACTGGTTCCTGGATTTTCGATTTGAACTTTTGACTCCAAACTTCACGCTTCACCTTTCATTGCTGGTTGGCCCAATTTGAAAAAATTGATTGACCTGCCATCCAAAATTGGATATACGTTTCTATCAAATTTTCTTTTTCAATTTCGATTCAAGCGTCTATCTGAACACTAACATAAATCCTGACGGGAGTAAACGCCCATCCAGAATCTGTCAGGGTCATAATATGCTGTCTCATGTTTTTGATTCCAGGGCGCTGTGTGCCCTTGATCTACCAAACCCTTACCATCAATAAGGAGGTCGACATGGGAAAAAGAAGACTTTGGATTGGAATCCTGCTGGCTTTAATCTTGATCGTCCCGTCCACATCATTTGCCAAAGAAGCTGTACCCGGGGTAACAGACACCGAGGTGGTGGTCGGTTGGACCACGCCCCTCTCAGGACCGGCTGCTCTCTGGGGCGTTACCGGCCTGGGCGCAAAGGCGTGGGCCGATTACATCAATGACCAGGGGGGCGTGTATGGGAGAAAAATCAAGGTCGACGTGATGGACGACGGCTATAACCCCACCCGCGCCATGATCAATCTTCAACAAATGAAGGGAAAGGTCTTTGCGGTCTGCGGCCTGCTCGGAACAGCGGTGCTGCACGCGGCCAAGAACTTTTTCCCTGAAAACAAGATCCCGCTGATCACCGCATACGGCGATATCCGCATCTGGGCCAGAATGCCCAAGGAGCAGTTGCGCTATATATTTATAGCCTACCCGGACTATGAGGACGAGGCTGTCTACATCACCGACTATGCCGCCAACAAACTGGGCGCAAAGAAAATCGGCCTCTTCTACCAGAATGACGACTACGGCAAAATGGCCATGGCCGGGGTCAAGAAGGCCTTGGCCGCAACCAAGGGCAAGGCCGAACTGGTTGCAGCGGTCCCCTATGAGGTGACGGAAAGGTCCCTCGGGACCCATGCGCTCAAGCTCAAGGAGTCGGGGGCCGACGCGGTCGTCATCTATGCAACCCCCAGTCACGGGGCCCTCATCCTGAAGGAAATGGCCAAGGCCGACTATCGACCCCAGGCACTCACCACGTTTACCCTGGGCGACCCCATCATGTACCGGATTGCCGGCGACGCCTGGGAGGGGACCTACATCGCCCTGCCGGGCAATTCCGGGGTTCCCGGATCGGAGCCCGCGGCAAACAGGGTCGTTGAAATCCTCAAAAAGTACAACCCGAAGCTGGAGGGGAAAGAATACCTGGCCCTGTTCGGCGCAGTGTCCATGATGCACCTGGTGGAAGGGCTGAAAAACGCCGGGCCTGATCTGACCCCCGAGACCATGATCCAGGGGATGGAAAAGATCAAGGACTGGAAACCCGAAGGTCTGGGCGCACCGGTGACCTACGGCCCGGACAGACGGCACGGCAACAATGCGTCGCGCATGGGCCGGGCTGAAAAAGGGAAACATGTTCCCCTTGAGCCGTTTACCATCCATCCATCCCACTTCTAATACCGTTTCATTGAGTTGATCCTGTAAATGGTTCAGCAGGGAGCGGGGGGGGCGTCCCGTTCCCTGCCTTGACCAACGCGTGCAGGCAGAAGGTTCGATCAAGGATCTCAGGGCATCCTATGGCATTATTGGAAATCAGCAGTCTCTCCATCAGCTTCGGCGGCATTCAGGCCCTGATAAACATCGACCTAGGGATGGAAGAGAAGGAAATCCTGACCATCATAGGTCCCAACGGCTCTGGAAAGACCACCCTCTTCAACTGCATATCCGGTGTTTACCATCCAAACGGCGGCGACATCCTCTTTCAGGGAAAACGGCTGATCGGACTCTCTCCGGATTTCATAGCCCGAAGGGGGGTAGCCCGGACCTTTCAGAACCTCCGCCTGTTTCTCCACATGACCGTCCTCGACAATCTCCTCCTGGGCCGGCATATTAAATTCCGTAAGAATCCTTTCAATGCCTTTCTGCGGTTGCGGAAAGAGGAACTCCGTCACAGGGAGGTTGTGGAAGAAATCATCGAGTTTCTGGATCTCCAGGCCTACAGACAGGCACGGGTCTCTGACTGCCCTTACGGGGTCCAGAAGCGGGTCGAGGTGGGACGCGCCCTGGCAACGGAACCGAAACTCCTTCTTTTAGATGAACCGATCGCCGGTCTGACCTCCGAAGAAAAGGAGGAGACGGCCTACCGGATCACTGAGATCCGCGGCAGATACGAGACCGCCATCCTGCTGGTGGAGCACGATCTCAGGATCGCATCGAAACTGGCCGACCGGATGATCGCCCTCGACTTCGGGCAAAAGATCGCCGAGGGCACTCCCGAAGCGGTGCAGAAGACCCCGGAGGTGGTGAGGGCCTATCTGGGGGATGAGGGAAGATAGATCATAGTTCATGGCTCATAGCTCATGGCTGATAGGTGATGGAGGCAGACCGCTACGCTCCAAATAGCGGGAAACCGGCGGATAGTCAGAAAACTTTACTTTGAAGTGGCAATATGGCTCCCCTGCTGAAGATCCAGAGTATCGAGACCCTTTATTACGACCGGATATATGCCCTTCACGGGCTTTCCCTGGAGGTGAAGGAGCGGGAGATATTCGCCGTCCTGGGGCCGAACGGGGCCGGGAAGACCACACTGCTCAAGACCATTGCAGGGCTCTTGAAGGACCAGCCCAAGAAGGGGACGATTGAGTTCGGGGGAAAACGGATACACCGGCTGGCCCCTGAACGTATTGCGGCCCTCGGCATCGTTTACGTACCTGAAGACAGGGGGCTTTTCCGTGAATTGACTGTCAGGGAAAACCTGGAGTTGGGCTGCTGGGGGAGGAAAGACAAGGGGATCCAGGATGACCTGGCCTTTGTCTTTGGGCTCTTTCCCATCTTGAAGTCCCGGGCCGGTCAGCAGGCCGAGACCTTGTCCGGGGGAGAGCAGCAGATGCTTGCGGTAGCCAGGGCCATGCTTCGCCGTCCCAGGCTCCTTATGCTGGATGAGCCCTCGCTGGGCCTTGCGCCCAAGGTGTCCCGTCATGTATACGACGCCCTTTCCCAGATCAGCCAAAAAGAGACCACCATTCTGCTGGTGGAACAGAACGCCGGGATGGCCCTCAGCATTGCCACCTTCGGCTACATCATGGAATCGGGAAGGATCGTTCTGGAAGGAAACGCAAAGGAGCTGAAAGAAAACGAGGATGTGCAGGAACTTTACCTGGGCATCGGCGGGGATACCGCTTCGCCCAAGGGATGGCGGCTCTACAAGAAAAGGAGGACCTGGTAGTGGCGAGCCAGCCTGCAAACTTCCCGGCCCTCTTTTTTGAGCAGGTAGCCGCCTGTAAAGACCGCGTGGCCCTCCGGCGCAAGGAATACGGCATCTGGAACCGCATCTCGTGGAAGGAATACGGGGAGAAGGTGCTGGAGACAGGAGCGGCCATGATTGCGATGGATATCCAGCCCGGGGAACGGGTGGCCATTTTGGGGGAGAATCGGCCCGAATGGCTCTTCTGCCACCTGGCCTCCATGGCCATCGGCTGCGTCACCTGCGGGGTCTATTCCACCTCCGCCCCGGATCAGGTCAGATATGTGGTGGGCCATTCGGAATCCAGAATCCTCTTTGTTGAAAACGAGGAGCAGGTAGACAAGGTCCTCCAGATCCTGCCGGACCTTTCCGTCAAACAGATCGTGGTCTGGGACCCCAAAGGCCTCTGGGGATTCGCGCACGAGGCCATTGTCTTTTTTGATGAATTCCTGAAAACAGGCGCCGCCTATCTTGCTTCCCATCCCGATGCGGTCTCCCGGCGCATGGATGCGGTCGATCCCCAGGATACCGCCATGATGATCTACACCTCCGGGACCACGGGCCGTCCCAAGGGGGCCATGATCACCCACCAAAACATCCTGAGCATCACCGAATATTTCACGGAAGCCACTCCCATGTACGCGACGGATGAACTCCTCTCCTATCTCCCCCTGGCCCATATATATGAAAACCTCATCTCCCTGTTCCAGGCCATCCGCAGCGGGGCCAGTGTCAATTTTGTCGAAAGCATCGACACCCTCCCCCAGAACCTTCGGGAGGTCTCTCCCACGGTCTTTGCCAGCGTCCCCCGGATCTGGGAAAAATTCGCCTCCATGGTGGAGATCCGGATGTCGGACTCCACAATACTGAAAAGGGCTTGTTATCGCCTCGCGGTCATGACCGGCCTGGCGTATGTCCGATCCGCGGCAAAGGGGAAGGGCGAACGGCTCCTCCACTCCCTTCTCTACTGGCCCCTCTACTGGCTGGTGCTCTATCATCTCAAGAGACAGATCGGGCTGGAGCGTGTCCGATGGGCCGTATGCGCGGCCGCCCCCGCCTCTCCGGACCTCTTTCAGTACTTTAACGCCCTCGGGGTGCCGTTGCGGGAGGGGTATGGCCAGACCGAATCTACAGGCGTGATCGCGGTCCAGCGAATCGACCGGCCCCGCTGGGGGTATGTAGGAGAACCGCTCCCAGGGGTAGAAGTTAAAATTGCGGAAGACGGCGAGATCCTGTGCCGCGGGGAAGGCGTCTTCAAGGGATACTTCAAGAACCCCGAGCTGACGGCCGAGACCATCATAGACGGGTGGCTCCATACAGGGGATGTGGGGGCCCTGGAGGACGGCTTCCTCAAGATACTGGACCGCAAAAAGGACATCATCATCACCGCGGGCGGCAAAAATATCACCCCTGCCTTCATAGAGAACAAGCTGAAATTCGGCCAGTACATCCAGGATGCGGTGGTGATCGGAGACGGCCGTAAATATCTGACGGCCCTTATCCTGATCGACGAAGACAATGTGACCAAGTATGCCCAGGACAACCGGGTCCCGTTTACCACCTTTGCCGACCTGACGCAGAACCCGGAGATACGGAAGTTGATCGAGGGCGAGGTGCAGAAGGTCAACAAGACCCTGTCCAAGGTGGAGACCATCAAGAAGTTTGAACTCCTCCCCCGGCGATTTTATGAAGAGGACGGCGACGTCACGCCTACTAAGAAGGTCAAGCGACGTTTCTTGGAAAAACGCTACGCAGACCTGATCGAGAGGCTGTATGGGAGGTAGGCGTGAGGCGTGTGGAGAGTGGAGTTAAAAATTGAATTCGGATTTTCTCCTTTTATAACGTTAGGCACTTCAAACTCGTAACTCCAAACTTCAAAAATCCATCAACGAGCAACCAGCATGGACCTGATCGAAAGCTACCGGGAAGAACTCCAGCTCATCCGAAAGACATGGACCCGCGTCTGGGTGGGGCTTTTTGTCCTCTGCCTCCTCCTCCTCCCCTGGTTTGTCCCGGAACATGTCACCTACATCACCACCATTATCTTCATCTACGCCATCGGCGTACAGGGACAGAACCTGCTTATCGGTTACACCGGCCAGATCTCTTTCGGCCAGGCAGGTTTTCTCTGTATCGGGGCCTTTACCTTCGGGCACCTCAACCTGCTGGGCATCCCATGGCCCATCGCTCTACTGGCGGCCGGACTCGCAGCCGGGGTGTTCGGGATCCTGGTGGGCTTTCCCTCTCTCCGTCTCAAAGGTCCCTATCTGGCCATTGCCACCATGGGTTTCGGCATCGCGGTCTATCAGGTCTTCGTCAACTCGGAGTTCCTCTCAGGGGGCCGGATGGGCATTATTGTGCACAAGCTCTCTCCTGTCTTCGGGCTCACCGACATTGCCTTCAACTACTATTTCAATTTTCTGATCGCCCTTGTCTTCACCCTGTTGAGCTACAATATCGTATCCTCCTATATCGGCCGGGCCTTCATTGCCATCCGGGACAACGATATTGCCGCCGAGGTAATCGGGGTCAACCTCACCCGTTACAAGCTGTTGTCCTTTGCCGTCAGCTCCTTTTACACCGGGGTCCAGGGGGGGCTGTACGGCCTTTTTTTAGGATACCTGGAACCCAACATGTTCACCTTCATGGAGTCGATCACCCTGTTTGTGGCAGTGATCATCGGGGGCCTGGCCTCTGTGGAGGGGTCCATCATGGGGGCCGCCTTTGTGATCCTGGTGCCCCAATTCTTCAGCGCCTACAAGGAGATGGTCCCGGTCGTCTATGGCGTCACCATACTCATTGTCCTGATCTTCGAGCCGATGGGGCTGTATGGCAGGTGGTTCAAGATGCGGCTTTATTTCAGGAACTGGCCATTCCGCTAAAAAGAATTCCCCGAACAGACGGGGTAAAAAAGAGAGCAGAGGAGCACTCCCCATGACGCAGTTTCTTCAATACGTGGTTTCAGGTCTCTCCACAGGCGCCATCTACGCCCTGGTGGCGTTGGGGCTGGCCCTGATCTACCGCTCCACGCGCATTCTCAATTTTGCCCATGGCGACATCACAACCGCCGGAACTTTTATCGCTTTCATGTTTCTGGGGTTCCGCCTGCCATACGGCATCGCCTTTCCCCTTGCCATCCTCTCGGGTGCGGTCCTGGCCATGGCCTTCTATTTCTGTGTCCTGGTCCCGGCCCAGCGCCGGGAGGCCACCCAGTTGGGCCAGATCATCCTGACCCTGGGACTCGGGCTGATTATCCAGGGGCTGGTTTCCTATTTTGGCGGCACGGAGACACAGGCATTCCCCTTTCCCCTCTCAGATACCCGGATCTACCGGCTGGGGGGCATCGTCATCAGTCAGTTGAGCCTCGGGACCCTGGGCATCGGACTGGCGGCAAGCCTCCTCCTGTTTCTTTTGGTCCAGAAGACCCGACTGGGGCTGGCGATGCGGGCCACATCTGAAAACCTTCCTGCGGCCCAGACCATGGGGATCCCCACGCGGCGGATCCTCGCCCTGAGCTGGGGCCTGGCCGCATCCCTGGGGGTCCTGGCCGGCCTGTTTCTGGCCCCCTCCCTCCTCCTCGATCCTTTCTTTATGCTGGAGCCCTTTCTCAAGGGGTTTGCCGCGGCCATCTTAGGGGGACTCAACAGCCTCCCCGGGGCCATCGTGGGCGGCCTGATCATCGGCGTGGCCGAAAGCCTGGCAGGGGGCTTCATATCCGTGGCCTTCAAGAACACCCTGGCCTTCCTCATCATCATCCTGGTCCTGCTGATCCGGCCGGAAGGCCTTTTAGGCACCGAATTCAAGGAACGGGTCTAAGCTCCCACCCAATTGAGATCTTGCCGTACATAGGAAAGATGTTTATAATCATATGCCGGGAACCGGCAACCCTCTCAAACGCACCTATGGTGAGGCGACAGATGGCAACCGCTGCTGGGAGCCGAGACGCCCGGCTTAAACGATGCGTATCCTGCATGCGGATCGAGACAGCCAGAAACCATCCCGTTGCAAGAAGGGAGTCCATAGCACCATGAATGTCTATCCCATCCCCGATCCCGGGAAACGGAAGAGAATCGAAGAAGAGACCCAGGCAGGATTGAGTGTCTGCTGGACCTGCAGCACCTGTGATTCAGAATGCCCCGTGTTCAGAGCAACAGGGCGGTTACGACCCCAGAAGATCGTGAGAATGGCCAATCTGGGTTTTCTAAATGACCTCATCTCTCTCCCTGAGATCTGGTACTGCCTGACGTGCAGACGGTGCAACCAGGTGTGCCCCAATCTGGTAAAGCCGGCCCCTCTTGTCCGTTTCCTGCGATATGAGGCGATCCGTCAAAACCTGTTTTCGTGGGAGAAATACTCACAGTACCGGAATATCTTCTCTCGATTTCAACGGGTTCGCTGGCACGCCGCCGAAAAGTGTCTCCACGGCGAGATGCCCACCCTCTCTCCCGAACTCTGGCACCGCTGGCTGGATACTCCGTTAGAGGCCTTGCAGGGGGAGATAACCCTTGGAAAATATCCACCCTCCGAGGAGTTTAAAGATGCCGCAAAAATGTCGGGGACAACCGCCTGTCTCAACTGCAGCGAATGCAGCAATTTCTGCCCCATCGTCTTTGAGCGAAGCGTATTTGATCCCCAGTGGATATTTCGCATGGTCAACCTGGGGCAGGAACTGGAGATCTTGGCCTCCCCTTCCATCTGGCTCTGCATCGGCTGTGAGAGGTGCACGGAGGCATGCGGCGAACAGGTCAAGGGGCATCTTGTCATCCAGCGTCTTCAGGAACTGGCCCTGAAGGAAGGCATCGTGGACAGGGGATTCCCTTTCCGCTGGAAAAAAGCCCAGGAGACGATCTATCCATTCTTTCTGGAAGAGATCGATACCCTGTTGGGAGCCGATCCCGTGTAGCCGGGGGCATCGTCTGGTCTTTTTGAGCGCCGCAGGCCGATGTTGCATCCTCCATCATCAGGTCTTTTTATCGCCAGGGTACACCTGCCGCCATATTTTTTGGATGCATGAGTCGCTTCCCTGTTTAAAGAATCAGAGAGGTCTTCTCTCAGAATATTTCTGTTGTAGGGTTGACACGCCATTCTCCTTCACCTATAGTCCTGTAACACAAGGCCTTATGAACAAATTCCTGCGCAAACCGGGCAAGTAATTCTCGATAAAATCTGTTTTTATCACACAAAGCCACAACGCCTGTAAGACAAAAAGCAACGAAAATTCAATACGAATAGACTGGCGTCTCTGCCAAAGGCCTTTTTTAGTCCCGGCTTGCCCGGCTTAGAAAAGCCGTAACACTTTAGGCGTGTGAAAAACGCCAGTGGGGTCTCTTTGTAAAAGGCTGCGACAAGGTTTTTTGGAGGATGTGGAACGCCCCCTTGACCGTTCACACGAATCCTGA
>CAYPDL010000093.1:0-7836 GCA_964409475.1 uncultured Desulfobacteraceae bacterium
AGTGAGCCCGAACTGCTGGCCATGCACATTCTCGACTTGGAGGCCAGTGAAACGCCCGACGAAATAGCCGCCCACATCCAAAAGACCATGGCACAGGGCGAGGAGCGTTTCGAAACCCGGCACTGCCGCAAGGATGGAAGCATTTTTGACGTCGAAATCAGCATCCAGTACCGGCCCACCGAAGGCGGGCGGTTTGTGGCTTTTCTGAGGGACATCACTGATCGCAAGCAAGCAGAGGAGGCGCTGCGGGAGAGTGAGAAACTCCATAAAGAAGCCCAAAGGGTTGCCCATATCGGTCACTGGGAACTATCCCCGGAAATCGGAACCCCGGTATGGTCTGACGAGATATTCCGCATCTTCGGCCTCAACCCGCAGGAAAGAGAACCATCATTCACAGACCACGAAGCCCATTTACACCCAGATGACTGGCCTTCACTGAACAAGGCGGTTACACTGGCAAGCGCGGAAGGGACACCTTTCGATATCACTTTTAGACTCGTTCGGCCGGACAGTGAAATTAAGTGGATGCACGCCATCGGGACTACCACCAAGGACGAAAAAGGCAAGGTCACCAAACTGTTCGGTACGGCCCAGGACATCACCGAGCGCAAGCGGGCGGAGGAAGAAAAGGAAAGGCTTCAATATCAGCTCCAGCAGTCTCAGAAAATGGAAGCCGTCGGGACCCTGGCAGGCGGGATTGCCCATGATTTCAACAATATTTTGGCTATTATCCTCGGAAATGCGGAACTGGCCTCTGCTGACGTTCCCGATTCGAATCCCGCAAGCGAGTCTTTGAAGGAAATCCATAGGGCTTCCGTCAGGGCAAAGGATATGATCCAGCGATTGCTCGCTTTCAGCCGTAAGACTGATGAAGAGAGTACGCTCATAGATATGACCCCGATCATAAAAGAATCCATGAAAATGCTCAGGTCCGCCATCCCCACCAGCGTCGAGTTCAAACAGCACATTTCAAATGATCCATGTAACGTTATGGGTGATGCCGCCCAAATCAATCAGATTGTGATGAATCTGGTAACCAACGCAGCCGATGCCATGTCTAAAGAAGGGGGACTCCTGGAAGTGACCCTTGAAAACATTATTCTTCAGGAAGAAAAACCATGCTTTGATTGGGTTCTCTCTCCCGGTGCCTACGTCAGACTTAGGATGAGGGATACGGGTGAAGGCATTGAGCCCAAAATTATGGATCGAATCTTTGAACCCTATTACACCAGCAAGGAAGTCGGCAAGGGTACAGGAATGGGTCTTTCGGTGGTTCACGGCATCGTGAAGAGACATGGTGGAGGTATCCGGGTTGAGAGCGAGTTCGGAAAGGGAACGCTCTTTGAGATCTATTTCCCCGCATTGGAAGAGACGGCTGAGGAAGAAAAAGAGCCCGAGGGAGAAATCAAAGGGGGTTCTGAAAGAATCCTCTTTGTGGATGATGAAGCGTCCCTGGCGAACCTGAACCACCAGCGGTTGGAGCGGTTGGGCTATGATGTCAGAAGCACCACAAAACCTCTGGAGGCCTTGGAATGGTTTAAAGCCGATCCGGATCGGTTTGATGTCATCATCACCGACATGACCATGCCTCGAATGACCGGAGACAGGCTGGCCGCAGAAATCCTGAAAATCCGGCCGCATATGCCGGTGATCATCTGTACCGGCTACAGTGAGAGGATGTCGGCAAAGAAAGCGGAGGCCCTCGGTGTACGCAAATACATTGAGAAGCCCATAGACCTGCGGAATCTGGCTTCAGCGCTTCGAGAGGTTTTGGATGAGAAATAATCCATGGAATCAGTCCGATTTCTTTGAAAGTCTGATTGAAGGCTACCTGCTATATGCTCCTGGAATTTGAGAAGGCCGAAAAACAGATGACTGGAAAACGAATTCTTGACTATTTTTCTTCAATTTGGCAGTTTTAACTGATGCAAGTATGCCTGAATCGATGACCGTTAACCAAGTCTCCAGATTTGAGTGGAAATCATGCCAAACTGATGTGATGTCTCTGGTAATGAAAGCAATGCCCTTCAAGACATGATCTAAACTAAAAAGAAGAGGGCTAATGAGAATTACAAAGGCGCATACACAGTGTCTGAGACGCAACGGGGTATGGGCTTTTTCATTTTGAGGGTATCTGGAGGATATTCTGATGGCCGGGAAACCAACCTATGAAGAATTGCAGCAAAAGATCAGGGAATTTGAACTGGAGGCCGAGAGGCACAAGGCGGTCGATAGAACGCTTGACCAGCAGGCTCAGATCTTATCTTCCATCAAAGATACCATCGTGATCATTACGCCCGAGATGAAAACCATCTATGCCAATCAAACGGCAAAGGACCTTTTCGGTGATCGGCCGGAGATGTTCACTGAACCATGCTATAGGTTTTTTAAAAATAGGGACACTGTCTGCGAAAATTGTCCGGTCCTCAAGGCCATTCAGGATGAAAAGCCCAATAAAGCCATTATGAAATCCTATGATAAGAACGGCCAAGAGATGTGGCGTTTCAATACTGCCTTTCCATTCTATGACCGGGATGGACAAGTGATCGCTGGAATAGAAATGGTAACCGACTACACACCGCAAAAAAGGGCTGAGATAGCCGTTCAGGCAAGCGAAGAGCGATATCGGGCGCTCTTTGAGAATATGAAGGACGGGGTAGCCATATATGAGGCAAAGAATGAAGGGGAGGATTTTACGTTTATTGATTTTAACAAAGCTGGGGAACGGATAAACAACATTCGCAAAGAAGCCCTTATTGGCAAAGGTGTCCTGGAAGTGTTTCCCGCCGTAAAAGACTTCGGCCTTTTCGATGTATTCAACCGAGTATGGAAAACAGGCAAGCCGGAACACCATCCCATCTCTATATATAAAGATGAAAGAATAGCCGGGTGGAGGGATAATTTCGTTTATAAGTTAGCCTCCGGGGAGATCGTGGCTATTTACTCAGATGAAACCGATCGCAAGCGGTCTGAGGAGGCGTTGCGGGAGAGCGAAGAGATCTTTCAGCAGGCTTTTGAGGGGGCTAATGACGGTATATGCCTGGTGGATACGGAGGGAAATCTCACAAAGGTCAATAAACGTATGAGCGAAATATTTGGTTACAGCAAAGAAGAACTGGAAAGCATGACCGTAAATGATATTGCGCACCCAGAGGACGTGAATATCAGCCCTGAGTTTATAAAGCGCAGTATAGCAAAGGAAGTGGAGAACAGCGTCTTCGAGAAACGATACATCCATAAGCAGGGTCGTATCTTATGGGGCCAGGTCTCCAGTTCAATTGTTCGAGATTCAAAAGGAGATCCTTTATATTTCATCTCCCATGTGCAGGACATTACGCAGCGCAAACGCGCGGAGGAGGCACTTCGGGAGAGCGAGAAGCGTTTCCGGCATCTCTTTGAACGAGCACCTCTGGGCTATCAGTCGTTAGATGCGGAAGGATGCTTTCTTGACGTCAACCAGGCCTGGCTCGATCTTCTGGGATACTCTCGCGACCAAGTGATTGGAAGCTGGTTCGGTGATTTTCTTGCCCCAATGGAGATAGACGCATTCAAGGAACGCTTCCGATATTTTATAGCGACTGGCGAGGTACACGCTGATGTTCAGATGGTACAGCGTTCTGGTTCGACGATCCTCGTGCACATTGACGGGAGCATCGGACGCGACGAACGTGGGGAATTCAGACAGACCCACTGCATCCTCCACGATATCACCGCTCGCAAGCGGGCGGAGGAGGAGCTTAGGGCGAGTGAGGATAAATATCGTTCGCATTTTGAGAATGTATCCGATCTTATTTACTCTATTGATCCTGAACTTAAGGTTCGCACCGTATCACCTTCTGTGGAAAAGATATTGGGATATAGGCCCGACGAAGTGATAGGGCTGCCATTTCAGGAGCTAAACATCCTGGCACCCGAGTATCTGACAAGCGCATTCTTTGACGTAAAGAGTGTGTTAGCCGGGGAAAAGATAACTTTCTCGGTGTATGAGTTCATTGCCAAGGACGGTAGCAGGAAGATAGGTGAAGTTAGCGGAAGTCCCTTGATTAAGCAGGGCGAGATTATCGGGGTAATTTCGGTTGCAAGAGATATTACGGAAAAGCGAAAACTTGAAGACCGACTCCAGGAAGCCAGTAAGATGGAGGCTATAGCCACATTGGCTGGAGGTATTGCCCACCAGTTCAACAATGCCCTGAGTTCCATCACCGGCCACACCGGATTGCTTGAGATGGAGTATCCTGAAGATGAGAAGATAATGGATTATGCGAAGGCTATGAAGCAGTCAGCCCATCGCATGGCCCACCTCACCAGTCAGTTGCTGGCCTATGCAAGGGGAGGGAAATACAATCCTCAAACCATGTCACTGAGTAATTTCGTGGAAGGTGCCCTGCCCATTATCCAGCATATCCTGGACCCTGATATTCGCTTAGAAACCGATCTTCCGCAGGATGTCATGAATGTGGAGGTGGATCGCACTCAGATGCAGATGGTCCTCTCTGCCATAGTGGCCAATGCAAGTGAGGCCATGGAAGCCCCTGGTCGTATCAGGATTTCCACCAGGAACATGGATCTCGACAAGGAGTTCATAAAGGACCAGCCGGATTTTAAACCGGGTCCTTATGTTTGCCTTTCTATTGAGGATGACGGAAAAGGCATGGATGAAGAGACAAGAAAAAGGATATTTGAGCCCTTCTTCACGACGCACTTTATCGGTCGAGGGCTTGGAATGTCAGCGGCTTACGGTATTGTAACGAACCACGATGGCAGCATGTCGGTTGACTCAGAACCGGGCAAAGGGACTACCGTCTCAATATACCTGCCTGCTTTAGAGACCAGGGAAGAGGTTGAAGAGGAGTTGAAGGAAAGGATCGTTTCTGCGCCTTTGATTGACCTGCCCGCGGGCGATGGGACCGTTCTGGTTATTGAAGACGAAGAGCCCTTGGTGAAGATGTTCAGAAAGATATTGGAGATGCTGGGTTATCGTGTGCTTCTGGCCAGGACCGGGGAAGAGGCCGTTGAGATGGCCAAGACATTCGATGGCCGGATTGACCTTGCGCTACTTGACATAAAGCTGCCTGATATGAGCGGCAACCAGATCTATCCCCTTATCATGGAAGCCAGGCCGAATCTGAAGGTGGTCGTGTGCAGTGGCTACAGCATAGACGGCCCTGCACAGGAGATCCTGGATGCCGGTGCTCAAGCCTTTATTCAGAAACCGTTCTTCATCTCAACCTTAGCTGAGAAGTTGAAGGAGGTGCTGGGAGGAAAATAGACCACACGGTCACCTTTGTAATGCGACCGAGAACCCGATTTAGCCCACGGTGGTCGTGATATCAGTTCTTCCCGGGTCAGAAATCGTCGATCTCCAGGCTGATGCCAAGAAGCAGAAGACTTGGAGCCCGGATGGGGGCGGCAGGGTCACCCGGTTGGAATTGAGCAGGGCTATTGCGGAAGCGCTCTGATTTGATGTGTCGGAATTTGTTTGCAGGGATATGAAATGGAAGGAACTTGAAATGGAGACGCGCATTACCATTCTCTGCGACAACAGCATCAACCGATCAGGCTTTGTGGGCGAACATGGGTTCGCCTGCCTTATTGAAAGAGGAAATAGGAAATATCTCTTTGACACAGGTCCGGGGATGTCCCTGGCCATGAACCTGAAGACCCTGAACATGGATCTGGAGGGCCTGGAGAGCAAGGGCATCCGCATGCGGTTCTCCAGGGAACCTCCGTACTGGTCGGTCCGTTTATCGGAATCCCCCGCCTCTCCCACTTGCTTCATGCCCTCGAGAGCGTTGGCCATCTCCGCAAGCTGTGCCGGAGTCATGCGTGGATACGCCTGGCGGGCGGCCAGTCCTTCCAGGGTCGCCCGAACAGGGAAGTTCTCCTCCAGATCTTTGCCGGTGATTTCCTTTACAAAGGTCCCCCGCCTGGGAATAATGGTGACGAGCCCTTTTTTCTCCAGATCTCGAAAGGCCTCACGCAACGGGGAGCGACTCACTCCCAGTTGCTTTTGCAGGTCGGTTTCGATCAGGTTTTCTCCGGGACCTAAGGTCCTGTCCAGGATGGCCTCGGTCAAAACCTGGGATACCTGTTCGGTCAAACCCTGAGACTTAATCTGCTTCCCCTTGAATTTTCCACCCAAATCAACCATGTGGCGGCTCCTGCTTAGTCTTCGTACAGTTTTCGCACCTTGATAGCCTTTGGCCGGCATGCTTCCAGGCACAGGCCGCACAGGGTGCATTCATCCTCGTTGGCATCGACGGCCTTGGGGTACTCCCCATCCTCCGCGAAGATGCTCACCGGGCACACCTTGAGGCACTTGCCGCATTCTTTCAGACCCAGGCAATTTTGCAGGTCTATTTCCAAATTCACAAAAAGACTCATGTTAATCAGGCCTTGCCGGGCCTACAGCCTATCCCCCGGCGAGCATGAATGTCAGGTGAATCTCGTCCCCGTCCCTGACGCGTTTTGCCAGTTCATCCGGGTACGCGCTTTCCGCGTTTACATAGACCTCGACAATCGGATTGACCTTACCCTTCTTGGTAAACACCTCTTTCTCCATACCGGGGTATCGTTTGATCAATTCCTTCAGGCACTCCCCCACCGTATTTCCCGAAACCTCCACCACCGCCAGTCCATCGGTGAATTGACGATGGGTCTTGTGAATATTGATCTTTATGCTCACCTCTTACTCCTTTCCCACCAGATGACCGCAGTGCTCACACTGCGGATTCCTGCTGACCTTGAATTCCCTGAATCTCATGTCCAAACCGTCATAGAGCAAAAGCCTGTTTTTCAACAGGTCTCCCATGCCTACGATGTACTTGATGACCTCCGTGGCCTGAACAGTGCCGATTACGGCGGGGGCGACGCCGATGACCGGGAATTTCTCCTCGGGTACCGGACCCCGGTACATACACCGCAGGCAGGCCGTCTCGCCGGGGATGACGGTCATCACCCTCCCCTCCAGGCCGCGAACGGCGCCGTGACAAAAGGGGATATTGAGGTCTATCGCGGCCTTGTTCAAGAGATATCTTGTGGGCAGGTTATCCATGGCATCCACGATGAGATCAAATCCCTCCACCAGGCGCAACACATTGTCTTCATTGATGGTGTCCCCTATGGCCTCCACTTCTACGTCCGGATTCAGGCTCCTCAGCTTGTCGACGGCCGAATCGACCTTTCTGCGCCCCAGGTCCCCGTCCCGATGCAGGATCTGCCTGTCGTATCTTTCTCTCTCCCTCTCGCTGAGCATAACAACCCGCGGCCTCCGCCGACCTGTTTTTGTCTTAAGACCTGCGATAAAAGATAATCCTGATTATCATCAAAACAACAGGGAATACAATGATTTCCGGACGTGCCTCCTTTCAGGGGGCTGCGGGCGTTGATTCTCCGTTTTTTTGCCGATTCGTCCATGGTTCTTTCCCCTTTCGCCCGGAAAGGCCGGACTGTGATGGCCGCCGGATCAAAATCGCTTTACAACCCATCGGTGTCCGGTTAGGATTTCGCAGGGTCCGCTGTCCCCGAAGGGGTGACAGGGATCTGCCGGACAGGTCGTCCGGCAGATCATTCTTTTGTCTGTGTTTGCCTGCCGGGTCGTAGCCTTGTGCGGAGACTGGTCTGTGTCCATCTGTGGCTATGAATCTTTTCCTGAAATCATCGGGACCACTCAGGTCCTTGAAGCGGCAAAAGGTGCAGGGTAAAAAATGTAACGACACCTGAAAAGGAAATCATCCGTGAAAGCGACAAGTCTTAAGCCTCGGAAAAGAATGGCGATCATTGCCAGCTACTTCGAGGGGGAGCGTTACGGGCTCCTGGGGCCTCAGATGGCCGCCA
>CAYPDL010000093.1:7936-15963 GCA_964409475.1 uncultured Desulfobacteraceae bacterium
GCCAGCTACTTCGAGGGGGAGCGTTACGGGCTCCTGGGGCCTCAGATGGCCGCCACCGTAATCCGGCAGAACACGCCCTATGACTGCATTGTCATCGCCGTATCCCATGAGGACGACAAGGCCATTCTCAAAAAGGCCTTGGTCGATTATCTCGGGACCGGGGCGCCCGTCATCGGCTTTTCCACCCTGAGCGGGCGAGAGGATCTCTTCTCCTTTGCCGGGGAACTCAAGGAGGAGGGGGCCCTCACCATCCTCGCGGGGCCCCAGGCGGACGCGGATTTTCTGGGAGAGAAGCAATGGCAGGATCACCCCCATCGGTTCCGCGGGCTGTCCGATCATTTCTCCCTCGCCCTTCACGGTCCGGCGGAACAGGCCGTCGGGCTCCTGAAGGACCTGGACGGGAAGGGGTGGAAAGACGCCCCGGGCCTTCTAACCATGGAAAAGGACGGACGGATCGGCCGAAACCCCAAGAGGGCCTGGGATGAGGGGTTTCTTCGGACCGTGGCCTGGGACAACATTTACAGACCCGGGAAGCAGGGTCTCGTTCCCCTGAAGATCTCCACGGGGCAGGTCCTGCAGCATATCGGTTGTCCCCACGCCAGCAGGGAGATCCCGGTCGAAATCGACTATCCCGCGTACCTGGAGGGAATGGGCCGAAAGAGTATCGCCTTGCCCGTCAAGGGATGCAGTTTCTGCGACGTGGCCGTGGACAAGGGGTTTCACGGTTCATTGAACATCGAGACGGTCCTGGAGCAGATTCGAGGCCTCCCCGAGGGACCGGACGGCAGAAAGATACCATTTGAACTGATCAACGAGAACCCCCTTCCCGGCCTCCCCCGTCTCCTGAAGGAGATCGGAGAAAGAGGGATAGACCTATCCCAGATCAACCTTATTCTGAGGGCGGACTGGTTCCTCCTGGGCGAGAAGGCCCTGAGGGAGGCCCTTGGCATGGCCCGCCGAATGCGCCTCCGCATCCTGCTCTCTTCCGTCGGGTTCGAGTCCTTTGACGACAGGATCCTGGCCAATCTCAACAAGGGCACCACGGTGGAAATCAATCTGCGGGCCGTCCGCCTGATGCGGCGGATCAAAAAGGAGTTCCCCTTTCAATGGCTTTACGCGAGACAGGAGGGCGCTATACACGGTTTCATCCATCCCACGCCCTGGGATAGGGGGGAAACCTCGACCCATATGCAGGATACCATCGCCCGGCACAACCTCTCCGCCGATATCCTTCCCGATCACAGCATCCCCCTCATCATTCACCATGCCTCCGCCCTGGCGGACTGGGTGCGGGAGATAGAAACAAGACAGGGTCTCCGCTTTAAGAGATACGTATCCGTTATCGGATGGTGGCAAGAGGCACTCGAAAGAGGAAAAGGGTTCATCACTGCATTTTGATGTCGAGCGCATTTCGTACCCATTGGCGGGGAGAAAAATGGACCATTAAGGAGGATATGGAATGATCAATTCTTTGCCAGCGGGGCGCTCTTTTAAAATGCAATTGAGAGAGAACTCTCACGCCGGTCAAGGATGGAGCGTTTCACGCAGAGACGAAGAAATTGCGTTAATTAAAGGACCGTTGGGGCCATTTTCGGTCAGAATAATGGTCCAGGATTCTCTATGCGCCCATGAGGTCACCAACCTATTTCCGTCGGAAGGGATATCACAATGATTTTTTCGCCGCTGAATAATTGTGATACGATGATTCAGGCGGCCGCTCCAAGACCTGAGATATGTCATGGTCAGTTAACGGCCTTTCCATGCACCAAAGGCCACTTATCCGAACGATGGAACAGCATTGTCTGGGTGCCCTATGAGGTCAAAAATCCATTTCTGTCGTAAAGGCATGTCACAAGAATTTTTTGGCGTCGAACATTTGTGATACCATCAAGAATTCGATTTAACCCACGGTGGTCATGATATCAGTTCTTTCCGGGTCAGAAATCGTCGATCTCCAGGCTGCTGCCAAGAAGCAGAAGACTTGGCGCCCGGATGTGGGCGGCAGGGTAACCCGGTTGGAACTGGACAGGGCTATTGCGGAATCTCTTTAGGCGCATTTTTTTTGTTGACAGGGTAGAAAGGCGATGGTAGGTGTGGTCAGACCAGTAGACAGGTACGCCATCACTTAACGCACAAACCGGATACACGCCCTGTCTATGCACGTCACTGAACCCAATGGAAAATAAGAGAATGACCCATCACCCACAACCTTGAGCCTTAAGCGCGCAACCTGGAAGGTGAAACCCATGGATGACCCCGTGCAGTTGAAACCGATTGTCAGATCGAGGCTGTCCGAGGCTGCTATCGAGCAGATCAAGGCTCTGATTGTCGGCCAGAAACTGCAACCGGGAAGCAAACTGCCTTCCGAGAGGGAACTGGTTCGTGACCTCAGAATCAGCAGGGCCTCTGTCAGAGAGGCCCTGCGCATCCTTGAGATCATGGGTCTGGTGGAGGTGAGCCCTGGAAAAGGATCGTATGTCAAGGAACTCACCGGTGATCTGTTTATCCCCCTGTCGACCTGGATTTCAACGCACAAAGAGACCCTCAACAATCATTTTGAGGCACGCCTTGTCCTGGAGCCGGCCGCCGCCGGTTTTGCTGCGCTCCGTGCCTCTGAAAACGACATCTGGAAGCTGAACCGGGCACTCGCTGCCTTTAAAGAGAAATTAGGGGAAGACGATATCGTCGGACTGATTAATCTGGACATCCAGTTTCATGGGCTCATTGGTGCGGCTACCGGCAATAAGACCCTTAAATTGCTGATGGACACCATCACCCGGTTTTTGTTTGACGGTTGGAAGGCCACGCTGCGGGTCCAGGGAAGACCCCAGAAGACCGTTGCTGAACACGAAAAAATCCTCAAAGCCATTATGCAAAGGGATGAGAAACAGGCAAGACTCGCCATGGAACGCCATTTAAGGCATGCAATTCAGAATCTCAGGGATGCGGGGCTGGAGTAGCAGGGAGAATGGAGAGCGCTTGAGTTCTCCGCAACTGATCAACAACCTTGATTCACATCCAAGTGAAGGAAGACAACATGGAGACACGTGTTACCATCCTGTGCGACAACAGCATCAGCAGGTCGGGATTTGTAGGCGAACATGGGTTCGCCTGCCTTATTGAAAGAGGAAATAAGAGATATCTCTTTGACACAGGCCCGGGGATGTCCCTGGCCATGAACTTGAAGACCCTGAACATGGATCTGGATGGCCTGGAGAGTGTATTCGTCAGTCACGGACACTATGATCATACCGGGGGGCTCCTGTGGGTGGCGCAGCAGGCACATCGGATGGAGGTGGTTGCCCATCCCGCAATTTTTTCCCGGCATATGGTGACCGACCCGGCACGCCCGGACCAACCTCCGCGGTACATCGGCTGCCCCGCGTCACAGGAGGAACTGGAGCGATCGGGCGCAGCCTTTACGTTTATGGATCGTACACGGGAGGTAGCCCCGGGCATCTGGTTCTTGACCGGCGTTGACCGTGATCCTGAAAAAGTCCCTAACGACCAGCGGCTGGTACTGCCTGAGGGAAACCGGTTTGTGCCGGACCCCATCGAGGACGATGCCTCTATCCTTGTAGACACGGACGGCTTCCCTGTGCTGATCTTGGGATGTGCCCATGCAGGGGTCTTGAACATCCTGAACCATGTCCGGGAAACGATGCGAATAGATAAACTCCGCGCCATCTTAGGCGGGACCCATCTCATGTTCTACGGACCGGAGGATCTTTCCCGTGTGATGGACGAGCTTGAGAGGTTTTCCATTGACCGGGTGGGTGTCTCCCACTGCACCGGTTTTCAGGCCGCCGTGGAGATCTCAAACCGTTTTGGCCATCGATTTTCGGCTGCATCGGCTGGAAGCGTTTTCAGCTTTTGAGGTGATCGAGGATACCCGGGTTCAGGTTATTCGGACTCGGATGTTTATTCACCATTCCGCATGGCAGGCGGACAACGCAATAAAGGAGGGACATCATGGCAAAGGACGAGATCAGAGGTCTAACGCGAAGGGATTTCATCAAGAAATCGGCAGTGGGATTGGCAGGAGCTGGCCTGGCAGGCCTATCCATGGATGCCCTGTTTCAGGGCAATAGGGCCTTTGCAACCGAGTTGGCGCCACCCCCTCTCAAATTGGAGAAGGACCCGGTTGTCAGGGTGCTTCGCTGGTCCGGATTTGTGAAGAGTGATGAGGAGATCTGGAACGCGAACACGAAGAAATGGGAGGAGGCCACGGGCGGCAAGGTAATTACCGAATACCTCTCGTGGGAAGACGTGAGGTCCAAGGCGGCCATGGAAGCCTCTGTGGGTGCGGGACACGACATTGTCCTGGGATGGTTTGATGATCCCCACCTCTATCCGAACAAACTGGTGGATGTGACCGATGTGGCCACCTATCTCGGGAAGAAGTACGGCGGCTGGTACCCGGTGTGCGAGATCTACGGAAAGGATGCCAAGACGCAGAGGTGGATCGCTCTTTCTCCTCTTTCTCCTCTTCCCCTTTTACTGGATGCTGATGACCACCTTCAAATCGGATGTTGAGCTGTATGACCTGAGTCTGAACCCCTTCTATGTCTACACGTGGTCCCTGACCAATGTCAAACACCTCCTTGTCGACACCCCGTTTCTACGGTGGCTGTACAATACCTTTGTGGTCTCCATTGTTTCGGCCTTTATCTCGTTGGCGACCAGCCTCTTGGCTGCTTACGGGATCCAGAGGATTCGGTTTCGCGGTTCCAATTTCATGGGGATCGCCATCTTTTTCTGCTATCTGGTGCCGCCGACCATCCTATTTATCCCTTTGGCCACCATGATTTTCAAACTCAGAATGTGGGACTCCCTCACATCCCTGTCTCTGATTTATCCCACATTCCTCATCCCGTTCTGCACGTGGCTCTTGATGGGCTACTTCAAATCGATCCCCAAAGAGCTGGAAGAATGCGCCATGATGGACGGGGCCAGCAGACTGTGGGTCTTTTTCAAGGTGATTATCCCCCTTTCTCTGCCGGGCATTCTCTCTGCCGGGATTTTCGCCTTTACCCTCTCGTGGAACGAATACCTGTATGCGCTCACGTTTATCTCTTCGAGCTTCAAGAAAACCGTGTCTGTCGGTCTGGTCACTGAACTGGTGAGGGGAGACGTTTATCACTGGGGCCCCCTCATGGCAGGGGCCCTCCTCGGGAGCGTTCCCGTGGCCCTGATCTATTCGTTTTTTGTTGAACACTATGTTGCCGGCATGACCGGCGCCATGAAGGAGTAGCAAGGCGTATGGCACAGGTCGTTCTGAAAAAGGTACAGAAGCGCTTTGACAAGGTCATTGCGGTTGACGATTTTTCCCTGGAGATAAAAGACCGGGAATTCATGGTATTTGTGGGGCCGAGCGGTTGCGGCAAGACCACGACCCTGAGGATGATCGCCGGCCTTGAAGAGATTACGGCGGGGGAGATCTACATTGGTGAACGGTTGGTGAACCGGGTTGCTCCCAAGGACCGAGACGTGGCCATGGTCTTCCAGAATTACGCCCTTTATCCCCACATGAACGTGTTTGACAACATGGCCTTCGGGCTGAAGTTGAAAAAGACGCCCAAAAAGGAAATCGAGTCAAGGGTTCACGAGACCGCGAAGATCTTAGGGATATATGAATTTCTGAAACGAAAACCAAAGGCCCTGTCCGGGGGCCAGCGGCAACGGGTTGCATTGGGCCGCGCCATTGTCCGGATTCCCAGGGTCTACCTGTTTGACGAACCGCTCTCCAACCTGGATGCCAAGCTGCGCATCCAGATGCGTCTGGAACTGAAGAAACTTCATGAAAAGATGGAGCGGACCAGCATCTATGTGACACACGACCAGATCGAGGCCATGACCATGGGGGATCGCATCGTGGTGATGAAGGATGGTCTGATGCAGCAAGTGGGTGAGCCTCTGGAGCTTTATTTCAAACCGGTTAACCGGTTCGTGGCCAGCTTCATCGGGTCGCCGACCATGAATTTCATTCGGGGACATATCAAGGGAACCGGAGATGCCCTGACCGTAACGACCGATGGGTTGACCCTCCCCATACCACCGGAAAAGGTTGAGGCCCTGGCCCCCTACATGGATAAAGAGGTGATTCTGGGCATCCGGCCGGATGACCTTTCAGCGGCAGCTTCCATGGAAGAAAAAGGCGCCATGAAGGCGGACGTCTCGGTGGTGCAACCCGTGGGAAACCAGATCTATTTGGACGTGACCATCGGTCCGCACAATCTGATCGCCTCGGTCAACGCCCAGACCCGGGTAAAGCCGCACCAGGAAATCATCCTGCAGGCACGCCTTGAAAACCTCCATTTCTTTGATCTTGTTTCTGAACAGGCGATCTACTAAGTCCCCATCAGGTGATAGGTGATAGCAAAAATTCCTTCTGACCTTGGCCCAGGCCGTTCATCCGAAAGGTATTCCCGGATTCCAGGTACTGAGCATTACATGATCCAGCCACATAAACAGATGCAAAAAGCAGATGGATTTTCAAATTGACTTCGTTTGCCGTTTCCCCCATTTTTGCTATTGCATGAGGATGATAACGTACCGGGTTTTTTCGCACTGCTTATCCTAAACTTCAGGCAAAGAGTAGACCCTTTTTGAGACAGAAATGAGTTGTTGTGAGGCAGTGATTATGGTAAATAGAAGCGATGGATGTGCTCCTGGATCGACGATGCGTATGAACCCCCCGTAGATGCCTTATAACGAGGTTATCCCTCAAGTTTTTGAGGACCGATAGGGATTGGTGACCAAGATTTCAGGCCGGACCGGAAATGGGCGCCCTTGTACGGTGTAAAATCTATGATAAGACCTAACCTCTTTGACCTTGTCGTATTCCTGCTCCGGCCTCTGCTGTTGTTTCCTGCTTTCCTCCTCCTTTCTTCTTCCGCCCTTTCAGAGCCAGTCAAGAGCAACCCTCCAGTTCTCAACCGGATCGAACAGGGATTTGGGGACATCCAGGATGCCCGCAAGTCCCTTGCCCATGTCATGGCCTTCATGGAGGCCCGATCGGATCTCTTTCCCAGATCCGGCACAAGAGAGCAGCCGATGCTCACCCGGGAGCAGAGAATGGCTGTCTGGCAGGCCTGGCAGGGCTTTTTGGACGCCATGCTTTCCGTTGACCTGATCGGTCAGAAGGTTGAGGTCCTGGCGGATCGTGGAATCAGTATCCCGAAAGAACAGGTTTTTTTTGCGATTTATGCGGTCTTTTTGACAGAATACAGGTATGCACTGGATTTCATACAGACTGCTGAACGAATCCCGGATTGCCACATCCTTCTAAACCAGCCTGTTCCGGAACTGGGCATAGATGGCGGTGTCTATTCGGATTTGAAATTTCGGTTCCTCAATGTGGGCCGGGCCTCCAAATTTGCCTGGATGGATATGGAATACCGTTCCTGTGCGCAGCCTGTCCCTCAGCCCCTGGCCCGCATGATCGAGGAGGACAGGGCTGCCATCTGGGAGGCGGGAAAGGAAACGGGCCCGCTGCTTACGTTGAAAAATGCGGTTCAGATCGCAAAGGATTCGGGCCACGAGGCATGGTTTCCCTTTCAGGCCCAGTTGGCCCGTTGGATGGGGCACACCAAGGTGTGGCGGCAGGGGCGGTCCTTCATTACCGAGGCCCAGATCCGGGCCATGTGGCCCCTGCTGCGGCCTGGCGATGTATTACTCACCCGGAGGGAGTGGTTTCTGTCGAACGTTGGTCTGCCCGGGTTCTGGCCACATGCCTTATTGTATGTAGGAACGCCCTGGGAGCGCAAGCGGTTCTTCGGAGATGACATGCGGGTAACCGTGTATGTGAAAATGCAGGGGGTTGCGAACGGTGATTTTGAGGTCCTCCTTCAAGACCGATTTCCAGCGGCCTACAAAGAGAGCAATGCGGAAGACCATGAATTCCGAGCGCCCCGCATCATCGAGGCCACAAGTGATGGGGTGTGCTTTTCCTCCCTTGAAAAAGCGGCTGCGGCCGATTCCCTGGCGGTGCTCCGGCCCCTTTTGCCCAGAGTTGCCGTGGCCCG
>CAYPDL010000094.1:0-2113 GCA_964409475.1 uncultured Desulfobacteraceae bacterium
TGACATGGTTCAATCAAAATTGCCGGTTGTACACAATGGCATCCACATCTCCGCCCCCGTCCGTAATGGCATCCACAGCATCGATCAGCATGGTCTTGGACGTCATTTTGTCTTGAACAACGAGGATCACCATATCGCACACAGTGCTCAGATAAACCGGGTCCACATTATTGATATTGCTGATCAGGACGGGCGACGTGTCTATGATAATCAGTTCAAACTCGCTCCTCATGTCCTGTAACATACTTTTTATAAATGCACGATTGAGAAAAAAAGACAACTCATTACTCGGCTCGCCGGCCGTAATGACTTTCAGCTCCGCGAGGCCGGTGTCCTTTATGGCGTCTCTCCAGTCCATCAGGTCCATTGCGATTTCATTAAAGCCTCCTGCCAAAGTGAGGCCGAATGCCTTATGGAGAAAGGGACGCCGCATGTTCAGATCGATGAGAACGACGCTCATGTTGGTGAAATAGGCGGCGTTAAAGCCCAGCACAGAGACCAGAAAGGTATTGCCTGCATCGTCGTGAGGACTTGTGATCAGGACCGTTTTTTGCTTATTCACCTGAAGCGCCTTGACCACATTCTCTCTGATCCTGTTAATTTCTGCGTACCGGTAGGCCTTGCTCAGCTTCTTCCTCAGGTTGGCCCCTATCCCGGATGCGTCTTCAGAGGATGGGGAGACCTGTCTCTGTCGGACCGGTTCTTCGGGGGGCGGGACTTCGGCGTCCTTGTAATCCTCCGGTTGAACGCCCAGGTCTTTCATGTCGATTCCGGTGAGAGGATTGATGCGGTCAATGTCTTCCTCTCTGGAACCGGCCCTCGGTCTTCTCTTCAGGATGCTGATATCATGCAGATCAACTCCCTTGATGGGACTGACGCTGGAAAGCTCCACCTCCTCGGAGGATGCCCCTTCCGTGTCGGGCCTGTGGATGGCGATGTCCCCCATGTCAATCCCTTCAAAGGGATCAACGTCGATCTGTTTGGGGATTGACCCGAACAGGTCCCTGGTCGTGATCTCCGACCCGTTGCTATTTTCTGGCGTTTTCTTTATCGACAATTTGAGCGATTTCCTTTGCCAGGGCCGTATGATCTTTGGCGCCGTACTTGGCCGGATCAAATTCAAATATGGTTTTACGTTTCATGTGGGCCCGGTCGATGTCTACATTGTGACGGATGGTCGTTTTAAAAACGTAAATTCCTTTGCTGGAAAAGAAATTGATGATCCTATCCCGGTTTTTTACGTAGACGTTCGCCCTCGAGTCATATTTGGTGAGAAGCACGCCCATCAGCCTCAGCTTCCCGTTCTGGCTGCGGATATTCTGCAATATTCTCAGAAAGGTGGCGAGGCCGTCCAAGGCAAACTGATCCGAGGTCGGGATCGGAACAATGGCATAGTCTGAAACCATCAGGGCATTGTTGACCATGGCGCCGATATTGGGCGGCGTGTCAATAAGGGCGAAGTCATATTTGTCCAGTCCTGTGTCGTGCCTTGAGAGCCTCAAAAACCCGAGAATAGAATCGGGCGTGTTTGCGGCGGTCCTTTCCCAGAGCATGCACCGAATGGTATTGGGGATGACATCGACATTGTCATTCGAGGTGGTGCAGGCCATAGAGGACAGGTTCCCTTCCTCTACCGGCGCCTCCAATGCCTTCACCAGGGAAAACTGGTCCCTCAGCCCGATTTCCTTCAAGAGGATCGAGGTACAGTTCGCCTGTGGATCGGCATCGATCACCAAGACGCGATACCCTTCCCTCCCCAGCGCATCGGCAAGATTCACAACGGTCGTTGTCTTGCCTACGCCGCCCTTTTGATTTCCAACGGTGATAATTTCTGGCATGGCCTTTCTCCGATATGATGTGCTATGTGTTTATTAAATTGTCATATCATGCCAAAATAAAATTCAGATAACTATGCACTAATTTCAGATAGTTGTCAAGCCAAATTTGTTCTTTATATGAATAGAAGGCCTTAAATAGGAAAAAACATGGGGTTTTACGTCACAAAAGTTGTTTGCAAAGATCTGTTAAAGCATTATTTTGATGATACTTAGGGATAAAATTGGCATAAGTGGGGAGGCATCAAAAATGCAATTTTGACAAATATGGTTAAGAC
>CAYPDL010000094.1:2213-15950 GCA_964409475.1 uncultured Desulfobacteraceae bacterium
GCGCCTGACGCCTTATGCCTTGCGCCTCCTGCAAATGATGGTGGGAATGGGGAACGCCTTGAAAAAACGGATCATTGTCTTTGTCCTACTTTGTCTGGCCCTGACGCCGGGCTGTTTTTTCGAGGACAGCCAAAAGAAAGCGAAACGGCTCTATGAATGCGGGCTCAACGCCCTGGATGAGAAAAAAGCAGATACGGCCATGTCTTGTTTCCAGCAGGCGGTGGAAGAGGATCCAGGGCATGCAAAGGCCCATTACCAGTTGGGACGGCTCTATCTGAAGTCGAACCAGATGAACCTGGCGGAAAGGGAATTCAGCCTCGCCTTGAAGCAAGATCCGGGCCTTACAGATGCCGAGAGATCGCTTGCCCGGCTGTTTTATCAGAGAGGGGCGTATGAAGAGGCGATTCCGCTCTTCAGAAAACTGATTGAACGTCACGGTAAAGATCCCGGAACCCGCGTCATTTTGAGCGATTCTCTCCTGGGCATAGGCGATGTGAGCGCGGCAAGAGAGGTGATGGAAAAAACGGCGGCTGATTATCCCAATGATATACCCATACAGATCGCCCTTGCCAGGTTCTACGAAAAGGCCGGTCTGTATGCATTGGCGGAGAAGACTTTGCGGAAAATCCGGGACGATTTCCCGAAATCGTCCCGGCCATACGTGGCCCTGATGGAGTTCCATATGCGCCAAGGTCGGTTGGACCGGGCGGAGGAGACGGGAGCAGAGGCCATTAAAAAGGGGTTGACCGACAAAGATCTGCATCACAGCCTGTTCGTCCTGGAAAATAGGCGCAAAAACCATAAAGCGGCTCTCCGTCACCTGGAGTCCGCTGTCGAGATATCCCCTGAAGACCAGGACCTGTGGATGCTTCTGGGAGATTACCTCCTCTTTCTGAAAATGTATCCCCAGGCCCGGGAAGCCTATGAGAGGATTGGCAGGAAATGGCCCGATTCGAGGCACGTCCAGACCAGAATGGCAGAGGTCTATATGGCCGAAGGCCGCTATGACGAGGCACTGAAATATGTAGAAAAGATTCTTGCCAAAAGGACCGGCGATGCCCGGGCCCACCTGCTCCGCGGGCTTCTGTGGATACGGGAGGGAAATACGGAAAAAGCCCGGGCAGAGATCCTGAGGGCCCGGGAACTTGATCCTGAATCGGCAGAGGGGCACTATTTTTACGGATTAAGCTTTCTAAAAGACCAGGAATATGAGCTTTCGCTCCCTGAGATCCTGCGGGCTGTTGAAAAAGATCCTGACTCTTCAAAGGCCCGTTTGGCTCTGGCCTATGTCTATTTCAAGATGGGGCAGTTTTTCCTGGCCCTGGACGAGCTTGACCAGATCCTGTCCGCCCAGCCCGACAATCCCCGGGCCAGGGCGCTTCGGGCCACGGTGCGCATCCGGCTCAAAGATTATGAAGCGGCGGCATCCGACTATCGATACATGATTCAGAAGGGGCTGTCGACACCCGAGATCCGCTTCCATCTGGCCGAGACCTACAAGGCACTGGGGAGACTGGACGATGCCCTGAAAACTGTTGAGGAAGCATTGACCCAGGATCCTGATTCCCTCAAGGGTCTGGAAGAAAAGGCAAGGATCTATGTTGCCCAAGGGGCATACGAAAAGGCCATAGATGTGTGCAACAGTTATCTGAAAAATCATCCGGACGACCTGCAGTTCGGCATGTTAAAGTCCTCAATTCTGTTGAAGCAGGAAAAGTACGGGATGGCTGAAGACCTCCTGACCCGGCTCATCAAGAAATATCCCCAGTCTTACCGCCCTGCCATGTTAATGGCAAAGGCGTTGAGAAAACAGAGGAAATACAAACAGGCACTGGTCTATTATCAGAAGGCCGTTGACAGGGACCCGAAGGCGATCGAGGCCTATATGGAAATGGCTGAGGCCTGCAACCATGCAGGCCAATTCGATAGGGCGATGGATGCCTACGAGGTGGTTCTTCGACTCGATGGCTCATATGGGCCGGCGGTCAATGACCTGGCCTATCTTTATGCCGACAGGAACCAAAACCTCGACCGGGCGCTGTCACTGGCCCTGAAGGCCTTTGAATTGATGCCGGAGAGCCCGGCCGTGAGGGATACGCTGGGGTGGGCCTACCTGAAAAAGGGGTCTGTCCTCCTTGCCAAGATGCACTTGGGCCAGGCCGTGCGCCGGAGTCCCGAAGCCCCGCTCTTCCATTATCATTTAGGGGTTGCACTCCATGCATCCAACGACCTTACAGGCGCCGGGAAGGCGTTCAGGGAGGCGATCCGACTTGGCCTGGAGGGAAAAGAACTGGCCTCCGCCAGGAATATGCTTCAAGAAATAAAAACGAAAGGCGTGTCATAGTGCTGAACCCTGCCGCGATAAAAAGGGCCGTGATCCTGCTTCTGTGCATATGTCCTCTCTATCTGCGGCCTGTACCTGCACAGTCCTCTCCTGTGGGCAGTACGCCTGGGGCGGCAGGCGACTCGGACGCCGGGCTGGGGTTGGAGGGGCCTGGCATCAGCGAAGACCGCTCTCACATCGTTGATCAGTTGGAAAGCGTCGGCATCGATGACAGTTCATTTTTCGATTTTTCCGGGGAGGGTGAGGCAGGTCCGGGGGCCGGCGCCCATGATGTGGAGATTTTTACAGGGGGTTTAGGCGGGGTACGCACTTCCATGTTGAGTTTTGACAGGGGAGTCGGCTTCGACAGGGGAACCCGCTTTGATAAAGGAACGGAATTTGACAGAGGGGGGGCCGCATTCGATCGGCGGTCGAAAGCCGACACGGGGGCCGGGTTCGATTCCGTGGGCGGGTTTGACAGGGAACGTACGATTCAAATCGGAGAGGAGAGGCAACAGCCTTCAATTGCCTTTCGCCGGGAGGAGAGAGTGCAGACCAAGCCGGAAAAAGAAGATCGTTCGCTGACCCGTGGAGTGGGCGGGGCCCGGCTTGAAAGCGGTCTTACAAAAGAGGAAACCGGCGAAGATGCCCTGACCAGGGAAAAAGTAAGTCTTGAGCAGGAATTGCTGCGAAGCGAAGACCTGGAAATCCGGTCATTCAGGCCGACCCAGACAGGCTTTTTTGTCAAGATTGCCATGTTCGCCGTTGCGCTGTTGCTTCTGTTGGCCGGGACCCTGAAAGGCCTGATACCGCTCAGATTCTATTTCTTTCTGACGATCCTCATACTGATTCTCTGGAATCCCATGGAGAGCCTCTTCATCTCCATCATCATCGGTCTATCCGCCCTGCTTGCGCCCATACTCGGATAAGTGGAGATGCGTGTTGGATGCGGGATCCTGGATGGCAGCGAGCGGCCGTCCGTTGCGCATTCCTGCCCACCCTTTGTTCATCCGCCGAACACGGACCGAACAGGCCCGTTCGATCCTGTGTTGGGAGACGGCAATCAGGAAAAGGCCCGGACTTTTTATTTGACAAAACCAAGCCACATTCCTATAAGCTGTCGTTTAAACTCACCCGACTCAGGGAGGAATCTAGGCGGTGAAGCACCTTTTTACCAGTTTTGCTATCAAGAATTGCCTACTCCAGAATCGCATCGTCATGCCGGGGCTGGCCTCTTTTCTGATCGAGGATGACGGCGCTATTACAGATAAAACCGTTGAGCACTACCGTCGCAGGGCCGCGGGCGGACCGGCCATGGTTATCGTGGAGGCCTGCGCCGTGTCGCCGGAAGGGATCGTCTCGCCTCACCAGGCCAGGATATACGACGACCGCTTCATCGAAGGGCTTGCCAGAATCGCTGCGGCCATGAAATCAGAAGGCGCCGTGCCGGCCGTTCAGATTCACCACGGGGGTCGGCAGACATCGGCCAGGGTCATCCATCAACAGCCGGTCGCCCCCTCCCCGATCCCCTGTCCCTCCATCCGGGGGGATGTAACCCCTCTGACCATAGACGGAATCCAGACGTTGATCAGGCAATTCGGGGATGCGGCCGCACGTTCCGTGGCCGCCGGTTTTGAACTCATTGAAATCCATGGGGCCCATGGCTACCTGGTCAATCAGTTTTTATCGAGGTTTTCAAATATCCGGGATGATGCGTACGGGGGGAATATCGCGGGAAGGACCCGCTTTGCCGAAGAGATCGTTCGGGAGGTCAGGGATCGGGTGGGTCAGGCGTTTCCCATCTCGTTCAAGATCAGCGCCATGGAGTTCGTGAAAGACGGTCTCGACGTGGATGAGAGCATCCGGATACTGAAAATCCTGATCCATGCCGGTGTGGATGTGGTCCAGGTGTCTGCCGGAAACGACGCCACCCCGGAATGGATCTGCCAGCCGATGTTCATGGAAAAGGCCTGCCTGGCCGGATACGCAGGAGAGATCAAGAAGGCGCTGAATGTGCCGATCATGGCCGTCGGCAGGATCAATGACCCCCTGGTCGCCGATGAGCTTATTGAAAAAGGGATGGCCGACCTCATCTGCATCGGCAGGGGCCTTCTGGCAGACCCCGAGATGCCGAAAAAGGCAAAGGAAGGACGGCTGGACGACATAAGGCGGTGCATCGCCTGCAACACCTGCATGGAGTCCATTTTCAGGAGAGGCCGCGTCGAGTGCCTGGTCAACCCCGTACTGGGGCGTGAAGAGGAGATGGCCTTTCATCCTGCCAAAACCCGAAAAAAGGTCATGGTTATCGGCGGCGGCCCCGGAGGCCTGAATGTGGCCTGGGTGGCGGCCAGACGGGGACATGCTGTTCATCTCTTTGAAAGACAGCCCGAGGTGGGGGGTCAGCTCATACTGGGGAGCATTACCGCGTACAAAAAGGAGCTCCTGAATCTGATCCGATTCCAGAAGCGGCAGATCGAACGATTCGGGGTCACCTGCCATCTGAATCAGGAGGTGACCCCGGACACGGTCGCCTCCCAGTCCCCTGATGTGGTCATCCTGGCTACCGGTTCCGTACCCGTCCTTCCACCAGTGGACGGGATAGACAAGCCGATTGTCATCCCCGTTACCGTGGCATTGAATCATCACCCCCACATGGGCCAGAAGACGGTCGTGATCGGCGGCGGGGCCATCGGATGCGAGGTGGCCCTCCATCTCTCGGATAACGGGTGTCAGGTCACCATCGTGGAGATGCTCCCCAAGATCGGCGCCCGGCTTGAAAGCATGACCAAGAAACTCCTCATCAGAAAAATCATGGATAACGGAGTGAAGGTCAACACGGGATTCAAGCTCATAAGGGTGGAAGACAACGGGGTTGTTGTGGAAGGCGAGAACGCGGAGAGGGTCTTTATAGAGGCAGATGCCGTCGTCATTGCGGTGGGTTCCCGTCCGGACGACAGACTCTACCATCAGATCAAGGACTTAGGTTACGAAATTCATCAGATCGGAGACTGTCTGAAGCCGAGAAGCGCCAAGTCTGCCATCTATGAGGGGGCCGTCTTGGGCCGATCGATTTAGGGGTGCTGCTTCGAGTGCAGCTCATGGTAGGCGGTCTGTATCTCCTTGAATCGGATTTCGGCCAGCTCCCTGAACTCATGGCCTAAATGGAGGACCTTGTCAGGATGATACTGGTTGGCGAGGTGCCTGTAGGCCTCCTTTATTTCCGTGGAGGACGCCCCTTTCCGGACGCCTAATACCGTATATGGATCTTTCGGCTGAGCCTCCTCGCGTGCCCCGGTGTTTTCCTTGGCCGCGTCCTCGGCATATGGCCCGCGTTGGGGACCCGGGCCCTCGTAGCCGTATCGCCGTTTACGGTAGACGTAGAGATACCACCAGAGCAGCCCCAAGACGATCAGGTCGTCGATCCACCCCACCCCTACAAAAAAGTCCGGGAAAAGGTCGTACGGGCTGATTACGTATAACAACCCGAGGATTGAGAGCAACCATTTCATCGCTTTCGGGCTTCCTTGATCAGTTCATCGCCCGACTCTTCGAGGAAAAGGTCCAGATCCTCTTTCCAGTCCACCATGACATCGACTCCCTGTTTCTTGGAGAGCCTGTTTTCCAGCAGACAATTGGCAGGCCAATCCACCGTCTGTTCCAGGTCCTTCAGACGGCACGGTTCAACCGGCGTTTTGATCTCTAATCGATTCAGGACATGTTCCACAAACTCAAAGCGACTGCAGTAGCCGGCGGCAGTGGCATGGTACGTGCCCCTTCCATTATTTTCCACGAGTTCTTTTATCTGCAATGCCAGCCGATAGCTCCACGTTGGGCCCCCGTACTGATTCTCCGGAACCCGAAGGGCCTTGGAACGTCTGCCAAGGGCCTGGGCCAGGATCGATTTGATCAGGTTTTTTCCGTTCAAGCCATACAGGCACATGGAACGAACAATAATGTAGTTGGGAGAGTTGCCCCTGACGGCTATTTCGCTTTCCAACTTACTTTTCCCATAAGCGGAAATCGGATTGGGGGGGTCGTCTTCAAAATAGGGCTGGGGCATCCCCTTTTGGCCGTCAAAAATATGCCCGCAGGAGATGTGAACCATTTTACAGCCGAATCGGGCAGATGCCTGGGCAAGGTTCCTCGGCCCTTCCACGTTTATTTTCCGAACGTCAAAATCCTCTGTTTTGCAGGCCTCAATATCGGTGAATCCAACGCAGTTGAGAATCACGTCAGGAGAGACCTCAGTCAGGCTCTCGATCACCACATCCCAACTGATGATGTTCACCTCCTTCTTTCCCGGGGAAATAACCTCGTGGTCTCGGCTCAGGACCTTCTTGCATTCGCTCCCCAACATCCCCGTGCTTCCCACAATGAATATCTTCATCTTAATCCTCTTTAACAGATAATATGGTCATGCCACGTTCAGAAGACCACAATATCCGACACGTATGGAGATGGCAATCGCCACTATTATACCCAATTAAACCATAAATTTAATACATAAAACAGAAAAATCCACAAAATCTTTATCTTAGAGGCCCAGGTTCCCTGATTTCATCAAAAAATTCATTATTCTGAGCTTGCCTAAAGGCAGCCTCTCATGTAGGTTGTAATAGTTTTCGCGGCAATTCATGGGTGTTGTACGTTGTATCCCTTTTCAATGGCCAAGAGTCAATAAACAATAGTCAATCCCAAGGGGTTGCGCCTTAAAAGGCTGAAAAGGGGTTCGGATGATACTGGATACTGGATACTGGATTAACCCCTTGTGCCCAACGCCTTGTGCCTTTTGCACTGGATACTCGCATCGTTCCCATGCTCTGCGTGGGAACGCAGTTGTGGGACGCTCCGCGTCCGATTGCAAACCCAACACCGCGCGCCCCCCGGCCGTTCAGACGCGAAGTTTCTGCCGCACCCGTCCGGCAACCGGCCTCTGGCGACGCTCATGTGAATAACCGGGAACCTCTCATGCACCGTCCAATCCTTTCCGCAGGTTTCTTGATCCTGGTTTTCTTCTTACTCGTGGCGACTGAACAGTGCCTCTTCGGCCTTGAGGGGGACCCGTCGCCCAACATGAAAGATAAGAGGGCCGACCCGGACATTTTGAAGGGAATAGACCTCATCTATGAGCGTCAATTCGATGATGCCGAAGACGTATTCAACAGGATCATCGCCGGCCGTCCGGATGAATCTGCCTGCTATTTCTACCTGGCCATGGTCTCCTGGTCGCGGTTAGCCGCCGGATTCTGGTCCCCTGATACCGTAGAAGAATTCAAAAACCGGATTGACCGCACCATCGAGATGGCCCAAACACGGGTTGACAAGAAGGTTGCGAACAGTTATGATTTCTTTTATCTTGGCGGGGCCTTGGGTTTCAAAGGTCGCTTTGAGCTCATGAAGGGGGAGTGGCTATCGTCGTTTTTATTGGCCTCTGACGCCATAAAGGCACTCAAGACCTGCCTGGAAATGGACCCGAACAATAAGGATGTCCTCTTAGGCATCGGCACCTTTGATTATTATACGGCCCGCCTTTCCGGCGTCCTGAAATTCTTAACCTACCTGCTCCTTCACAAAGGCGACAAGAAAGAAGGGCTGCGGAAACTGAATATCGCAGCAAATGAGGCAATCTACTCTGCAACAGAGAGCAAGAGCGTTCTCCTTCACATCTATCTTTTTCTTGAGCAGGATTTTGAAAATGCCTTGATTCTGTCGAGTGAGTTGGCAAAAAAATACCCGGAAAACCCCCGGTTCAAGTTCCTTCAAGGCGTCAGCTGCATCAGGTTAAAGATATATCCCAAATACAAAGAAACAGTGAATGAGCTGCGACAGAGGAGCGCTGAGGCGTCCAAAAGGGAGACAGCCGCTATGTGGGAGAGACAGGCCCTTTATCTGGAATCCACATATGCCCTCTTTCAAGGACGCTGCTCTGAAGCGAGGTCTATTTTAAAAACGATCCTTGATCATCCGGACCCGGTGAACGACCCCTCAATGATTGCATGGCCCCTGATAAAGATAGGGATGAGTTATGACCTCGAGAAAAATAGGGAAAAGGGAGTGACATATTATAATGACGTCCTGAACATGGAAAATGGATCCGGGGCGCAGTTCCTGGCGAAAAAGCTGTTGGAAGGTCCCTTAGAAAAAGAAGACCCGTTTATCGGTTATTGACAAATGAAAAAAACAGCCCTTAGCCTCTACCTCTTTGTCCTTCCGATGGTGTGCTTTGCCGGATGTACAAGCCTGGCAGTGAACGCTGCGTCTTCCCTCTTGCCCAACCTGACCAGGGTCTTTTTTGAGGAGTGCGACCTGGAGCTGGCGAGACAGTCCCTCCCCGCGCAACTGAAACTGACGGAAGGGCTCCTCAAAAATGCCCCCGGAAACAGAGAGTTCCTGACAGCCCTCTGCATGGGGTACACCGGCTATGCCATGCTATTTGTGGAGGAGGAAAACCCTGAGCGGGCATCCAGGCTCTACCAAAGGGCCAGGGTGTATGGTTTGAGGGCGATCGGGATTGAAAAACCCATCCATCAGGCTATCCAGGACCGCTTGAAGGAAATAGACGCGGGAGACATTCAACCCCTCTTCTGGATTGCCATGTCGTGGAATGGGTGGATCAACCTCAACCTGGATAAACCTGCCGCTTTAGGAGAATTGAGCACGGCAGAGGCATGCCTGGACAGGGTCATGGAAATAGACCCGGACTATTTCTTTGGCACGCCATATCTCATCGCCGGTTCCATGTTGGCGGCGCGCCCCACGATGTTGGGCGGAAATACGGCCAAGGCAAAGGACTATTTCTCCAGGGCCATGGCCGCGAGCAATGGCGCATTTTTCTTGGCCCCCTACTATTATGCGAAATATTATGCTGTCCGAGTGCAGGACAAGGCCCTGTTCCTGGAGCTGATCCGCAGGGTGGAGCAGGGCCGGCCCGATCAGCTCAAAGAGGTCTGTCTCATCAACGCCGCGGTCCAACAGAAGATAAAAGGCCTTAAGGAGACGGCGGATGAGCTTTTCTTTTGAACCGGCCGTCGTCTTCGATTTGTTATCACACAGAGCCACAAAGCCCACAAAGAAAAAGAAAACCAACCGCATATAATTATTAGATCTTTGTGCCTCTTTGTGTGAGAATTCTTTGGTCCCGGCTTGCCCGGGTCAGGGTTGCGATCAATTGTCAATCCAGGTAACGTCAATTCTAAAAATCTCAACAGATTATGGGAGACTTCGGTATCATGAAAAGATGGGCATGTCTCACCTCTTGCGTCGCGGCCCTCTGCTTCGGTCTTTATTTGACGAATGCGGCGGATGCGGCTGACCCCCGGTATGTCATCAAATTCGCTACCGTAGCGCCGGAGGGGTCTACCTGGGTCAAGTGCATGAGAGGCATTGATAAGAAGCTCAGAGAAAAAAGCGGGGGCAAACTCGGTTTCCGGATCTATGCGGGCGGCATTGCCGGCGATGAACTGGATGTACTGAAAAAGATCCGGATCGGCCAGATCCACTGTGCGGCCTTCTCCGGTGTGGGGTTCGGGCAAATCCTCCCCATGGTGCGGGTCCTGGATCTCCCGTTCCTGTTCAGCGATGCGAGGCAGGCGGACCGGGTCCACAGGGAACTGCGCCCCTTTTTTACGGAGGAATTCCGCAAAAAGGGATTCGAACTCCTGTCGTGGGCGGAGGTGGGAAATGTCCATCTCATGTCAAAGAAAGCGATCCGGACCGTTCAGGACCTATCTGGCCTCAAGGTCTGGACCTGGACAGGGGATCCGATTGCCAAAGAGACCTTTGTCGCCATGGGGGTCAATCCGATCCCCCTTGCCGTCACAGACGTCACCACCGCCCTCAATACAGGGATGATCGACACGGTCTATGCACCTCCTTTAGGGGCTCTGGCCCTCCAGTGGCAGAATTATCTCAACGATATGATGGCCCTCCCCCTGACCCACTCCACCGGGGCCATCCTTATTGCATCCAACTACTTCAATAAGCTGCCGGCAGACCTGACGCGATTGCTGAAAGAAACCCTCGATGAGGGTATGGCAGAACTTACGATCCAATTGCGGGAACAAACCCAAGAGGCCGTAGAAATCATCCGGAAGAGCGGCTTGACCATCATCCCGGCCCCGGAGGGGGAGGATCTGGCGCAGTTTCACGCCATCCGTGCCGTTGTCGCCCGGAAACTGACCGGAGAGATCTACCCTAAAGAACTCCTGGACCGTGTTTACCAGATCCTCAAAAAATCAAATAATTGACGACCCTCTAACGCTGTTGCCAATGTAACATTTTCACTCAAGTTTCGCACCCTTCATTAGGCTAGCATTTCAATAAATTTGGCATGATACGTCTATACGGAACGACTAAAACTCAATTTGGAAATAGCCAGCCCCGTCCGTGGGGATCTCTTTGTAAAAGGCTGCAAATACGGATATCATTCCATGGGAACGGCAGTGAGATCGTCAAATTCGTTCCCCAACAGCCCCGGGAGAACCTCGGTTTAAGCAGGCATCTCTCCTCTGCCTGTTCAGGATTCGTGTGAACGGTCAAGGGGGCGTTCCACATCCTCCAAAAGACCTTGTTGCAGCCTTTTACAAAGAGATCCCCACGGACTTGACCCTCCCGGTCCGGAACGCGAAGGGGTGCGAAACTTGAGATTTTTAGTTAATAGTCATTTTTCAATATTCAATAGCAACACGCCATGAACGCATTGAAATGGATTGACAATCTCCTTGCCAGGATTGAGGGATGGCTGATTGTCCTGATGCTCTGGCTCATGGTCCTCCTCACATTTGTCCAGGTAGGCCTGAGGAGTCTGTACGCCTACGGCCATTTTCACTGGGCCAATGCCGTACTGGGGCACATAGACTGGGCAGGACCCTTTGTCAGTCTCCTGGTGTTATGGCTGACCTTTCTGGGCGCATCGCTTCTCACCAAAGACGGGAAGCATATCAATATCGATATCTTTTCAAGCATCCTCCCGGAAAGGTGGCTTCCGGCCCGAGAGGTCCTGCTGGCATCGGCGTGTATGGTCATCAGCGCCGTCATGTTCAAGGTCTGTGTAAATTATATCCAAATGGAGATGGCCTATGGAGGGACCACCCTCTTTAATCTCCCGGCATGGCTGGGTCAGGTGATCCTCCCGGCGGGATTTGCCCTCCTTTTTTTCCGTTTCCTGATCAAGGCCCTGAACGAGGGCATTCGGGTTATCCGGGGCACCCCATGATCCTCTTAACGATCATCCTCCTGATTCTCCTGATCCTCCTGGGCCTTCCCCTTTTTGCAGGGATCCTGGCAGCGGCCATGATCGGCCTTCATGTGAGCGGGGTTGACTTGGCCGCCATACCGATCGAGATCTTCCGGCTGGCCAGTGCCCCGATCCTGCTGGCGATCCCCTTATTTACATTTGCAGGATACCTTCTCTCCCAGGGCGGGACATCGGCCCGTCTCGTCAGGTTTTCACGGAGCCTCTTTGGGTGGCTGCCCGGCGGTCTCGGGGTCGTGGCCCTGGTCTCATGCGCCTTTTTCACCGCCATCACCGGGGCCACCGGCATCACCATCATCGCCCTGGGCGGTCTCCTCTTCCCGGCCCTGATCTCCGAGAGGTACGATGAGAACTTCTCCTTAGGCCTCATGACCACCTCGGGGAGCCTGGGACTCCACTTCCCCCCGAGCCTCCCCATCATCCTTTACGGGTTTGTCTCCGGCACGAGCATCGAGAGTCTATTCATGGCCGGGCTCCTGCCCGGGGTCCTGATGGTCGGAATCCCCTGCCTCTTTTCCGTATACATGGGGATGAAGTGGCGACTCGAACGGCCCGCCTTTTCAGCCCTGGAGTTCTTAGGGGCCCTCAAAGGGGCGGGCTGGGAACTGCCCATACCGATTCTTATCCTCGCCGGGATCTACTCCGGGTTCTGCACTGCCACAGAGGCCGCGGCCCTCACCGTCGTCTATGTCCTGATCATAAAAACCCTCGTCTTCCACGAGCTGAGACTCCTGAAGGACCTGCCCGTGATCATGCGGGACAGCATGAAGATGGTGGGTGGCATCATGATCATCCTGGGGGCGGCAATGGGGTTCACCAACTACCTGGTGGACGCCTTTATCCCAATGAAAATACTTGAATTCATGGAAGGGCTGGTGGAAACCAGGATCGGGTTCCTGATGATTCTCAATCTGTTTCTCATCTTGGTGGGCTGCATGATGGATATATTCAGCGCCATCCTGGTTGTGGTTCCCCTGATCGTCCCATTGGCCGCCCGGTTCGGGATCGATCCGGTGCACCTGGGCATCATCTTCCTGGCAAACCTGGGGATCGGCTACAATACCCCGCCGGTGGGGCTGAATCTCTTTATCGCAAGCTCCCGGTTCGACAAACCCATTATCCAGCTATACAAGGCGACCCTACCGTTTCTGCTGCTCCTCCTCTTTGCGCTCCTCCTGATCACCTACTGGCCCGGCCTCAGCCTCTTTTTGCCGAACCTGCTGAAATCTTAGTTGAAAATCCCAATCCCTCAATCCCTAAATTCCTTAATCCCTCAATACCATCCCGCCCTATGCCTTGCGCATTGCGCCTGACGTCGTCCACTTTTATTTGCATTTCTCTGTGAGATGATCTATCTTATACCTGTATGGTTACAGATTCCCTGAAATAATTTCGTAACCTTCTCTCAGCTTTTGGTTCTATAAGGCCGAATATGAATACCAGGTGTCAGTGCCTTATGGGTCAAGACCATGTAAAAAGTTGAAAATCTCTTTGTGGCTTTGTGTGAAAGATTATTGCTTGCGGCTATGCCGCGTTAAGGAGGAGTAGATGCCTATCTTTGAATTCAAATGCAAGAAATGCGGTACTGTTTTTGAATCTCTTTGTTTCCGGGGCAGCGGTGAAGACAGGGGGCCTTGCCCGTCGTGCGGCGCCGATGACAGCGAGAAAATCTTATCAATATTCTCTTCTGTGGCCTCCGGTTCGGGGAAGGGCCTGGGAAGTCTTTCGGCCTCCAGTTCATGCGCTTCCCATGGCGGGTTTTCGTGAGGTTAAACTCTGCAGCCGTGAGTTGCAAACGATGCAGATGTACGAGGCAAGGCATTGGAACAGCTTGAACAAAATAAACCTCAAGAAAGAGGGGGCGGTATGAGCATCTGGATTATTCTTTTGATTATCGCGGGTTGGGTCGTACTTCAGGCCTACATCCTGCCCAAATTCGGCATTTCAACATGACTGAGGAACAGTTGCCAGTTAGGCGACACCCAACAAAAGATCACCGACATCCGGAAGCAGTAGCCCTTCCCTATAGATCATAGCTCCTGGCTCATAGCTCATAGCCAACCGGCACCTCCCATCAGCTATCAGCTATCAGCCATCAGCTATCAGCCATCAGCCATGAGCTATCAGCTATCAGCTATCAGCTATCAGCTATCAGCCATCA
>CAYPDL010000095.1:0-15853 GCA_964409475.1 uncultured Desulfobacteraceae bacterium
TACCGCATCGCCGAGACGCTGCGCGTGCTGCTGTTCATGACGCTGGCGATCCTGATCTTTGACTTTTATCCATTGACGGCTGTGATGATCGTGATGCTGGCGTTGCTCAACGACGGCGCCATCCTGTCCATTGCCTATGACAATGTTCATTACAAGGACCGGCCCGAGGCCTGGAACATGCGCATGGTGCTGGGGATCGCCACGGTGCTGGGCGTTATCGGACCCGTGGCTGCGTTTGGTCTGTTTTACATCGGCGAGCGCGTCTACCACCTCGACCGTGCGCACATCCAAACGCTGATGTACCTGATGCTGTCCGTGGCCGGACACCTGACAATTTTCCTGGCGCGCACGCGCGGCCCGTTCTGGTCCATACGGCCCGCGCGGATTTTATGGGTGGCCGTACTCGGCACGCAAATCGTGGCGACGTTGATAGCGGTTTATGGGCTGTTTATGACACCCCTCGGCTGGGGCTGGGCACTGTTCGTTTGGGGCTATGCTCTGGTGTGGTTCCTCGTCAGCGACCGCGTGAAACTACTGGCATATCGGGTGTTCGATCCAACTGCCGCGCCCCTATTGGCCAAGAAAGCTGTCGCTCTGACAACCGCGGATCGCCAAGCGAGCCTATAAGCCTTTTATTGGCCCCAGGAATATTGAACAACTATATTTTACATTTGTTTTACAAAGTTTTAATTCACTTTGATGTATACTGATTTATATTCTTAAAATCAAAAAAATTATCATTAAGGGAGATCGTATGAAATTATTGCTAAGTTCTGTATTCGGGCCATATGGGGTGGATGATGAATATGGTGAAAAAGAAAACAAGATGGAACTCTTTCACAATCAGGTGACGCGAGAGCAAGGCATCTTTTCCTATAGATTCAATCATGGAAGCCAGGGGCTCTATTTTTTGGCGGAAAATATTAACGTGCCCACAGCGGTGCTGGATTTTCCGAGCTTTAAGCGTTTCAAAAAGGAACTGAAAAAGGGATATGACTACATTGGAATCAGCTTTATCATACCCAATTTCAAAAAGGCAAAGGCGATGGCACGCGCCATTCGTGAATTCGCGCCCGAATCAAAGATCATTCTGGGGGGCCACGGGGTCAATATCCCGAATATTGAATCAATGATCGATCATGATTTTATCTGTCACGGCGAAGGGGTCTATTTTTTAAGGGAGCTTTTTGGTGAAAAAGTAAATAAACCTATCCGGCATCCCCTTGAATTCAGCTCTTTCAACAGGCAGGTCATGGGGGCCCCCTGGCCGTCCGACTCCGGCATTCTGATACCTGGCGTGGGGTGTGCCAACAAATGCCGGTTTTGCGCCACCTCACATTTCTTTGGGAATTATATTCCATACTTAAAAACCGGTCAGGAGATCTTTGATGTCTGCTGCCGTTACGAAGATGAAAAAAATATAACGGAATTCGGGGTACTGGATGAAAACTTTTTGAAAATGAAGGATCGTGCGCTGGAGTTGCTGGAACTGATGGAGAAGAATGATCGCCACTTTAATTTTGCCATATTCAGTTCTGCTGAAACGCTGAAAAATATCGGTGATCTGGATATTCTTGTACGCATGGGGGTGACATTTGTGTGGGTCGGCGTTGAATCGAAGAAAGAGATCTATGCAAAGAATAAAGATACCGATTTTCAGGTTCTTTTTATGGAATTAAAAAAGAGGGGGATCAGCGTTCTGGCATCATTGATATTATTTCTTGAGAAACACGATAAAGACACGATATGGGAAGACGTGGACTTCGTCACCTCGCTGAATCCGGATTATGTGCAGTTTTCACCGCTGGGACCGATCCCCGGAACAAAACTGTATGCCGACTATGAAAAGCAGGGAAAATTAATTAAAACAGTTCCTTATGAATCCCAGCACGGTCAGAAAAAAATCTGGTTTCATCATCCTCACTTTACCAGAGATGAATCCGAAGGTTTTTTACGTCTTGCCTTTGAAAAGGATTATACCAGAAACGGCGCTTCCATGTTGCGTGCCATAAAAACGATCTTCGGAGGTTATCTGTATTGCAGAAACCACCCGGATGAACGCATTCGAAGGTGTTCAAAGGAATATAAAAAGCGGCTTAAAATGACGCGATATCTTCTCGCTGCCTCAACCCTTTTTGTGAAAAACCAGCAGAGTGGCGCCCTGCTAAGAGAAATTAAAAAGTCATATCAATCACAATTCGGCAGGATGACTGTCCCCACGCTACTCGCATCAGCGCTGGTCGTTTTCTTTAGTGTTAAAGAATACTTGAGATGCCGATTCATTGGAGATCTCAGGGTGCCGAAAACATCGTATCGCCCATTATACAAGCATTACAAACATGCAGATCAACGGGCCATATCCTCATACGCCCATGTGGCTGTGCCAAAAATTCCTTATCCCTGGATTCAAACCCCTGAGCCTCAATGCGTGTTAAGCGCGGACCATCATCCTGAACAACGCCACACATCTTCAAAATTTGTAACTCTTTAGGCTCTTGATAGAAGGCGGGCAACATGACCGGCCTTTTTCATATGCCTAAAGTGTTACCAAAATTTTAATGGTTGAGTTCATGCCCCCGTGGGGATAGTATCATGGATGAAAAGGCTGGCATATATCCGTTAGCCGTGCACGTAAAACCGCCATACAGGTTCATACCGGGGTTGTCGGCAATGCGTCAATCAAAGTGGTTTTTTCATCCGATCCTTATTTTCATCGCCTCCATTGCGGCAGTAGCCCTGTCCCTGTTCTTATACATCTACTGGTATGTGGAGGTCAGCACAGGACTGAAAAGAGTACTGGAGAAAGCCAGCCTCGATCGCGATCAGGTCCTGGCATCTCAAACCTGGATGGTGATTCTGGTGCTTTCCATCCTTGTGGGGATCATTTTGATGGGCATATTCACCATCTTTGTCTACAATCAGAAGACGTTCCAGCTTTACCGTCTCCAGCGTAACTTTATCAACAATTTCACACACGAACTCAAGACCCCGGTCACTTCATTGAAACTGTATCTGGAGACGTTTCGGAAATATGAGCTTCCCCGGGAAGACCAGCTCAGGTATATCGGCTACATGGTTCAGGATGCGGACCGGCTGACCTACAACATCAACCGCATCCTGGACCTTGCAAAGATCGAGAGCAAAACCAACGAAGGAAAGCGCGTAAGGGAGGATCTCGTTCAAACGGTTGAGCAGTTTGTTGAAAAAAACCGCCACCTCTTCGAGGGGTGTGACATGCACATTCATAATCCTTCAGGCCGATCCTTTCTATACCCCATTCGTCCCGCCTTGCTTGAGATACTCCTGATGAATCTGTTCACCAATGCCATCAAGTACAATGAGTCCGAAGCCCCGCGCCTGGATATCACCTTTGAACCCAGAGGGAGGGAATTGCACATCCGTTTTGCGGACAACGGCATCGGGCTGCCCAAGTCGGAATTGAAGAAGGTCTTTAAAAAATTTTATCAGATCGGACGCTCGGACGATATGTCGGCCAAGGGCACCGGGCTCGGCCTGTATCTGGTGGAGAGCATTGCCCGGTTTCATAAGGGAAGAATGACGGCAGAATCGAAAGGGAATGGAGGGGGCTCTGTTTTTTCCCTGATTCTGCCCCTGAAGAACGTGACATTCGATCTGACTGAGGGATGCCATGGATGATTCCACTAAAACACGAATCCTGGTGGTAGAAGATGAGACACATCTGGCCGAAGGGCTGAAACTGAACCTGTCGCTTAAGGGCTATGACGTGATGATCGCCCCGGATGGAATCTCGGCCCTGCAAGAGTGGAAGGAATGGCAGCCGGGCCTGATCGTATTGGACATCATGCTGCCGGGAATTGACGGGATATCCGTGCTTCGAAATATCCGTCTCGAGGACGAGCGCATTCCGATCTTGATCCTGTCGGCCAGAGGGGATCCCGATGACAGGGTAAAGGGGTTCTCGTACGGTGTGGACGATTATCTTATCAAGCCCTTCAATCTGGATGAGTTTCTGCTCCGGGTAGACCGGCTCTTAACCCGGGGGATCTGGTCTCAAGAGGGATCCGATTCAGGCGAAAGCAGCATGTCGTCACTCCCCAGGATCTACACATTCGGGGATAACAGGATCGATTTTCTGACCTTGAAGGCCCATGGCCCACCTGGTCATATCAGCCTGACCGAACAGGAAGTTAGGCTTTTGAGGCTGTTTATTGCCAACCGCGGCAGACCCCTTTCAAGAAGAAAGCTCCTCGAAATCGGATGGGGGTACACCGGGGGCACCACCACCCGGACCGTGGATAACTTTATGGTCAGATTACGGAAGTATTTTGAGCCCGACCCCAAAAAGCCCATCTATTTTAAAAGCCTCCGATCAGTGGGATATGTCTTTGATCACGACCCGGACTATAGACCGTAAGATAATTAGTAAGGGTTCACAGGTTCCGGGTTTCCCGCTGCAGCGGGATTCAAGGTTGGGGACAAGGACAGAATTGACGACCCCAAGACCTGGCAAAGCATGATGTCTTTGCTAAATGACTTCCACTGGGCATCCGGTTTTCGGGGTTGGAATGGTGAGCACGGGGGTTTTCATGGGACGATGCGCCTCCAAAGTGGAATCCGGGAAGCAAGAATGCAACCTTGAACCCCTGAACCTTTGAACCCGTGAACGGTTACGATAATTGTTTTAGGGACGCGGATTTTCGCAGATAGGCGCAGATAAATGAATAGATTAAAAATCTTGAAAATCAACGTTAATCTGTGTCCAAAGATTTTCTCGTAATGCTATAAAATGGATGATCCTCTGAATATACTCGGAATCGATATCGGGTCTGTTTCCATATCGATGGCTGAAATCAATCCCGAAAGAGACATCTGCAGAACCGCCTATCAATTTCATCGCGGCAATATCGCGGAAACCTTCACCAGAATGATGAGTGATTTCGATTTGGGGCGGATTTGCGGCATCGCCGCCACATCTTCAACCCCTTCGATCCTCAAGGCAAACCGGCAATATGACAACCGGGTCGCCATTATCGAGGCGGCCCGTCGCTTTCATCAAAAAATCGGCGGCATTCTGATTGTCGGCGGTGAGGCATTCGGCCTGATCGGTTTTGACGAAAACGGCCATTACCGCAGTTTCAGGACCAATACCTCATGCGCGGCCGGGACAGGGAGCTTTCTGGATCAACAGGCGAGACGGCTGAATCTCGAAAGCGCGGAGGCGTTGGGTGAGAAGGCCTTCAGCAACAGATGGAGCGTACCGAAAATCGCCTCGAGATGTGCTGTTTTTGCAAAGACCGACCTGGTCCACGCCCAGCAGGAAGGATATGCCCTGGAGCAGATCTGTGACGGGCTGTGCTACGGGCTTGCAAAAAACATCGTGGACACGCTTTCTGTAGACAGGGTGCTGTTTAATCCGATCATCTTCACGGGCGGCGTATCCAGAAACAGGGCGGTGGTTCAGCATATCCGATCCATTAGCGGGCAGGAGATCATTGTAGACCAAACGGGCGTTTACGGGGCCATCGGCGCAGCATTTCTCATGCTAGACGAATGGCGTGGAGACGACGATTTGCGGTTTGCCTCGGTAGATGACATGCTGCGCCGCGAAACCGTTCAGAAAAGGTATTTTCATGACCCGCTCATATTGACCCTTTCCCATTATCCAGACTTCTGCGGCGTTGAAGACTACGAATATGCGGTCCTCCATGCCGGTGTCTCATACCCCGTGGAGGTGAATATTTATGAAACCCCGGCGCCTGTATCCGACCACGAGGTGTTCCTGGGCGTGGATATCGGCTCCACAAGCACCAAGGCGGTCCTCCTGAACACGGCCGGCAGGGTCCTGGCCGGCTTCTACACAAGCACCGCCGGGAGACCGGTCGCCGCGGTTCAGCGGCTCTTTTCATGCATTGATAATATGGCTGAAAAGAAGAATATCGGGTTGCAAATCACAGGCGCCGCAACGACCGGGTCGGGGAGGAAATTCGCCGGGAAGATCATCGGGGCGGATATCGTCATTGATGAGATTACGGCCCACGCAAGGGCTGCCTGCGAGATTAATCCGGATGTGGACACCATCATTGAGATCGGCGGGCAGGATTCCAAGTTCACCACCCTGAAAAACGGGAGGGTCACCTTCTCCATCATGAATAACGTGTGCGCCGCGGGAACCGGGAGCTTTATCGAGGAACAGGCCCGGAAGCTGGGATGTCCATTAGCGAATTATTCCTCGAGAGCCGAGGGCCGGAGGTCCCCCATTGTCAGCGACAGATGCACCGTGTTTATGGAAAGGGACATGAACCATTATCTCTCTGAAGGCTATACCGTGGATGAGGTGCTTGCCTCCGTGCTTCATGCCATCAGGGAAAACTATCTCACCAAGGTAGCCATTGAAGGGAGCATTGGAAACACCATCTTCTTCCAGGGGGCAACGGCAAAGAACCGTGCCCTTGTGGCCGCCTTTGAACAACGACTTCAGAAACCGATACATGTTTCCAGATATTGTCATTTGACCGGGGCATTGGGGGCCGCGCTTACCCTCAGGGATCAGGGCATCAGGGAAACCGGGTTCCGTGGCATTGCCCTTCACAAAAAAGCGATCCACGTAACGTCGGAAATATGCGAACTGTGTACGAATCACTGCAAGATAACGGTGGCCGACGTGGGAGGCGAGAAGGTCGCTTTCGGATTTCTGTGCGGCAGGGAATATGACACAAAGCGATACGTGAACAAAAACCCTTCCGGTTTCGACCTGCTCAAAGAGAGAAAAAGGATTTTCTCCTTTAAAGCCGTTCGGGAGTATTCCGAGGAGATCACCATCGGCATCCCCGCGGCGCTCCATATCTATGAGGACCTTCCCTTCTGGAAGAAGTTTTTTGATGAGCTTTCCATCAAGACCGTGACAAGTGAAAATTGCAGCGATGCCTTGAAGGAAGGAAAACACATTGCGAACGCTGAATTCTGTGCGCCCATGGCAGCGCTTCACGGGCATGTCCGTTATCTGATGGACAGGTCGGACTATGTTTTTCTTCCTTTTTACCTGGAGAGAAAGGCTGAAGAGAAGGGGGTTCGGCGGCAGTATTGCTACTACACGCAGTTTTCACCTTCCCTGATTTCCTCATCAGATGGGGGAAAATGGCAAGAAAGGCTTCTCACCCCCCTTGTTTATTCCCTTCACGGTTCGATCCATACAAAAATCGAACTCCTTTCCATGCTGAAATCCATCACAGGCTCCCGCATCGGTTTCCTGGATGTTTCCAGGGCCTATAAAAGGGCCTGTGAATACAAAGCGTCCTGTCTCGATCAGTGGAAGGAGGTATACGAAAGGGAGTCGCGAGAGCGAAAGGACCTGTGCGTGGTCCTGCTGGGAAGGCCCTACACGATTCTCTCCAGATTCATGAACAAGGGGATTCCCGATATTTTTGCGTCGCTCGGTATCCGGGTCTTCTTTCAGGACATGCTGCCCTGTTACAGTGAGGAGGTGGAACCGGTCCGGAAGCTCGTAGACGAGATACACTGGCATTATGCATCGGAAATCCTGAAGGCGGCCCAGGTAGTTGCGCTATCTCAAGGGGTATACCCGGTCCTGGTGACATCTTTCAGATGCTCACCGGATTCCTTTGCCATAGATTATCTTAAGAAGATCATGGAAGCCCATGACAAGCCTTACCTCATCCTTCAACTGGATGAACACGCGTCGAGCATCGGGTATGAGACACGGATTGAAGCCGGCATTCGATCTTTTGAGAATCACTTTTCCTCAAGGCCTGAAAATGAGGTCGCGATTTACACCCCGTCACTCTTTCCGGTAAATGAAAAGAGCATTTCCGGCAAGACCCTGGTTATCCCAAACTGGGACGACATCACCCTGAAATTCATGGTTGCAAATCTTGAAAGAGAGGGAATCGACGCCAGATTGATGGAGGGATCCGAAACAAGTATTCAAGAAAGCCTCCGTTACAATACGGGTCAGTGTATCCCCATCAACATCATTGCCCAGGAATTTGTTGATTATGTGAAGACCCATGATCTGAATCCTGAAAAGACCCTGCTGTGGATGGTTTCCTCACAGATCGCGTGCAATATCGGGCTGTTTCCCCATTACCTGAAGCGACTCTTTTATTCCTATGGAAAGGGGATGGAGAAGGCCGGGGTCTACGTGGGGACCATGTCATTCATGGACATCTCCTTAAGACTGCCCATCAACACCTATTTTGCATATATGTTCGGAGGTCTTATTCGAAAAATCGGATGCAGGATCAGGCCCTATGAAACGGAAAATGGGACAACGGACAGGGTGGTCAAAAAGGGTGTAGATATCCTGGTCGATGCCTTTCTCGGAAAACGGTCAAAGGAGGAAGCACTCTCCGAGGTGATCTCCTCTTTTGAAGCCATTGAAATATCACGGGAACAGCGGCCCAAGGTGGCGATCTTCGGCGATCTTTACGTGCGGGACAACGACGTGATGAACCAGAACCTGATACGCTTTATCGAGAAGCACAACGGTGAAGTGATCGTAACCCCCTACAGCGCTTATGTTCGGATGATCGCCAGGACATATCTCAAAAAGTGGTTTTTTGAGGGTAACTATCTGGATATGCTATCTTCGAAGGCATTGCTGTCCACCGTTACCCGGCTGGAAAAGGCATATCACAAGTATTTCGGCAAAATTCTGGAGAACCTTGCACCTGAATACGATGAAAGCCCTGAAAATATTCTCTCCGAATATCATGTCAGGATTGAGCAAACGGGCGAGTCAATGGACAACCTGATGAAGATATTCTATATTAAGAAGCACTACCCGGATGTTTCCCTGTTTGTTCAGACAAGCCCTGCATTCTGCTGTCCTTCTCTGGTCACCGAGGCGATGGCGAAAGAGATAGAGAGAAAGACCGGGGTCCCCATTGTATCCATCACCTATGACGGAACCTCCACGAACAAGAACGAAGCTCTTATCCCTTATCTAACCTATTTGAACAAACATTAATTCCTCAACTCTTCATTCTTCACTCTTCAATATCAATCGCCTCTCTCACTTTCCGGGCCAGGCTATGCGGTGTAAAGGGCTTTTGAATAAAATGCACACCCTTGTCCAGTATCCCATGGTCGGTAATAATGTCGGCCGTGTAGCCCGACATAAACAAGGTCTTGATGTTCGGGCGGATCTTTATCATCTCCTGGGCCAGGTCCTTTCCGCTCATCTCGGGCAGAACCACATCGGTCATCAGCAGGTCGATCTCACCAGAATTTTCCCGGCCCATCGTCATGGCCTCGCCGGGAAGAAGACGCGGACCGTGGTCCCCTGGCCGGGAGCGCTCTTGACGAAGATGGCGCCATCGCAGGACTCAACAATCCCGAGGGTCACCGCCATGCCCAGGCCCCTGCCCGTGAACTTGGTGGAGAAGAAGGGATCGAAGAGCCGTTCCAGGGTCTTGCGGTCCATGCCAGGACCGGTATCCCTCACCTCCAGGCAGATCCATGGGCCGTTTTCGGGCTTCTCTCCGGTGGGATTGAAGCCCTCGAAAAGCCCGGGGCCGGAGACAGACCGCACAGCAATGCCGACCGTGCCGTCCTCGCTCCCGATACCCTCCCAGGCATTTGTGACCAGATTCATGACCACCTGCCGGGCGTCGCCGGGGTCCATCATGACCGGGGAAACTGCGCTGAGAGGATCCACATCCAGCCGGACCGTTGCCGGCACGGCCGATTGGATGCCGGGAAGGAGATCCTGAACGAGCGCAGTCAGGTCGATGGGTTGCATCCGGCGTTGTCCGAGACCCACATAGGTCAGCATGAGTCGGCTCAGTTCGGCAGAGCGTTTGGCGGCATTTTCCGATTCGAGCAGATACTCGCCGAGTTTCGACGTCCGGGGTACGTCCTCCCGGGCCAGTTCCAGATACCCGAGCACCGTGGTCAACTGGTTGTTGAAGTGATGGGCGATGGCCCCGGCCATGGTGGTCAGGCTCTCCCGCTTCTGGGCCTGATGCACCTTTCTCTCCAATTCGAGACGCGCCTCCTCGGCCTGCTTACGCTCGGTGACATCCTGGCCGATACTCAACAGCCCGATGATCCGGCCCTCCGCGTCCCTCAGGGTCTTGTCGTACCATTCGATCCCCCGCAGGCGACCGTCTTTGGTCAGGATAGCATTGATGTTTCCCTTTGTCTGGATATCGCCAACAGCCTTCAGAAAAACGTCCCGAATCCGCTCCCGGTCGACCTCGGGCACGAAGGTGGAAAACCAGTCCCGGCCCTTCAGTTCGGCCATTCTGTAGCCTGTTAGTTCCTCGAAGTAGCGGTTTACGCGCAGGATTCGGCCCTCGGGATCGAGGAGGAGCACGATGGTCTGTGCCGTCTGGAGCAGGTTGTCGGTAAAATCCCTCTCCTGCCGGAACTGCTCGCTGGCAAGGTCGCAGTCGACGGTCCGCTGTTGCACCAGGTCTTCCAGATGGTCTCTGTCATGGCGGAGGGTCGTGGACATGGCATTGAAGGCAGCGGTCAGTTCGTTCAATTCCTTCCCAAAAGGGGGCGAAATCTGCTCGCCCAGGTGGGCCTGCGAGGAGGCGATGAGCCCGGCCTTTTCCTGGAGCAGGCCGAGCGGCTTCATGAGAAACCGCTTGTAAAGCGCATACTGTGCCAGAAACAGGACGGCCAGGACCAGGAAGAGGATGCCCGAAAGCCGCAACGAAAAAGCGTCCGCGGCCTTGTAGGCCTCTGAGAGGGGGATCCGCAGGGAGACCGCTGAGATCACCTCCCCGAGTTTCCGATGAAAGCTCCGTTCCGGGCCGTAGATATCCACCATCCCGGTGGGCGCGACCCTGGGTTCGCTGTGACACCTCAGGCACGATTCCTCCATAACCTCGGACCGGCGCAGGACCACCAGATAGGACTTTCCGTCGATAGTGCGGATAGCGGATTCGGCCTCCAGGGTCTTGTCTGCATTGATTTCTTTTAGAAAGGCCCTTTCAAAGGCATCGGCCTCGTTTTCCGGGCTCCTCGCGTTGATGGCCACGTCCCTGAAATAGTAGCCTGCGGGATTGAACGATTTGAAATACTTCTCAATCTCCCGGATGGCATAGGTTGAGGACATCCAGGTGGGATCGAAATAGTCCTTTGTCAAGATCGGTTTGGCCCACTCAAAGAGCCTGGGCTTCATGACCTGGGAGAAATAGGTGTGGGTGGCGAAGTTCCTGTCCAGAATGATCCGTGCCTTGGATTCGGCCTCGACCATGGCCTGCCGGCGCATGGCCTGGTTGACAGCCACGACCGCAATGACCGCTGCAATGAGAAACACGACCCCGATGCCGATATTGAGGAAGATCCCCAATGATATGTTGCGATGCTTTTCCACCATGACAAACTCCTGAACGCGGAACGCGGAGCTCGGAACGCGGAGGGAAAGATTTACTTCTTCCGTTTCCTTGCGGTGTTTATAGAGGCTACCACCATAGAAACAATTTCATCAGCTTCTTTGTAAAGGTCCGCCGTTCTGCTCTCATCCATCAAGCCGGATTCCACAGTCAGTTCGATCCAATACATGGTCTCGTCCGCTTCCTCCTCAACAATCCCCATCTTGTTGATGAAATCGGCCGTTGACCTTGCCCGTTTGGCGGCCCGGTAGTTTGCCCCCACACTGGTCCCGCAACGCAGCAGTTGTCCCCGGATTACCTTTCCTTCAGGCATTTCCGGCAAGGTACTGGCCAGACGAATAACCCGCAATGCAAATTGCTTTGTTCTTTCCTTCAATTCATCTTTCGAACGCGGAACGCGGACCTCGGAACGTGGAGTGGAAAAGATGTCGGTTTTGTTGTCTTTTTCGGTCATGTCAAAATCTCCCTTGCTTGAATTTGCAGTTGGGAACTGGATGCTGAAAACTCAGAAGTATGAAATGGAAGACCTCTTCTCAGCCTTCCGCGCTCCGCGTTCCGATTTCCGCGTTCGTCATATTCCGCGTTCCGAGCTCCGCGTTCCGCGTTCAATCTTCATTTTTCATTTCCATCGAACGAGAACCCTTTCTGTCTGAACAGTTTCAGACAGGCCTTGACCGCCTCGGGATCATAGAGCTTGCCTGCATTATCAGCGACTTCCGCCAGGGCCTGATCAAGTCCGATGGCGGGCCGGTAGGGCCGGTGAGAGGCCATGGCCTCCACCACGTCCGCAACGCTAATGATGCGTGCTTCAAGGAGGATCTCTTCTGCAGAGATTCCCAGAGGATACCCCGATCCATTCATTCTTTCGTGATGCTGATGGACGATCTGTGCGATCGGCCACGGAAATTCGATCTCTTTCAGGATATCATACCCGACCTGGGGGTGCGTCTTGATGAGGGCGAACTCATAATCGGCGAGACGGGTGGGCTTGCTCAGGATACTGGCCGGCACGGTTATCTTGCCCAGGTCGTGGATCATGCCTGCCAGACGGATGCCCTCTATCCGATGCGTTGAGAGACCCATCTCCGCTGCCATGGCAGCCGAAAGCATGGCCACCCGATGCTGATGGCCGGATGTGTACGGGTCCCTCGATTCAACGGTCAGGCCCATGGCCCGAATGATCCCATCCATGGCCCTGCGCAGACTGGCGGTGCGCTCTTCCACCATCTGCTCCAGGTCCCGGCGATAGCGCCGGTTGGCGATTTCAAGTTCCCGCCGGCGCAGGCTGTTTCGGATATTGATAAGGACCTCGTTCACATCCAGAGGCTTGATGATATACCCGTATATTCCGGCCGTTATGGCGGTGTCGGCAACCTGGGGATCATCCACACCCGTTACCATGATCACCGCCGTGTCTTCGTACCCGGCATCGATGTGCCGGGCCAGGTCAATGCCCGACTCCCCGGGCATGTTCACGTCGCAGAGGACCAGATCAACGGCCTGGCTTTCAAGGCATTTTCGGGCCTCTTTGGCATCGGCAGACAGGGTGCATGTGTATCCCTGCCTGGTCAGCATCCGGTTCAGCAAGCGCCGGATCTGTTCCTCGTCGTCTACGATCAGTATGTGGGGCATTTTTGGATTGATGATTGTCGATTGACGATTGTTGATTTTTTCCTTCATTTCATTCACTTTGCTTTTGGATTGATGATCGTTTACCTCTTTCCTATTTGAGCGGTCTTTCTGGTTGTGATGAAGATTGAAGATAGTTCATGGGCCTCAGCATAAAGAGGCAGAACTTTTTCTTTTTCCATGAGTTTTTCATCAATGATAAACTCTAACCAAAATTCAGATTCACCTGCTTCTTCAATCACGATGCTTATTTCAGAAATAAAAGCTGCTTTTGACTGAGACTGAAGACTTGCGCGATAGTTGGCGGCCACGGATGTCGAACAACGGATCAATTGTTTCCTTATATGGTCGCCCAATACGTTCCTTGGCAGGCATAACGCCAATTTTACACAGCGATGTGCAAACTCCTTTGTGCGTCTCTTCAGATCGGACGGATCCAATCCCCAACCTCCTGATGGATGGTTCACGATTGTTGGTTGAAAAATCTCTTTAAATCGCCAATCGTCAATCAAAAATCCCCAATCGCCTCCCTCACCTTTCGGCACAAAGATTCATGGGTAAACGGCTTCTGCAAGAAGTTTGCGGTCGATGCCGGCACGTCCTTATGTGAAAGGTCCCTGTCCGCAAAACCCGACATGTAAAGGACCTTGATCCCCGGACGCAGGATCTGGATGCGCTCGGCCAGTTCCTGCCCCCCCATTCTTGGCATGACCACATCCGTGAGGAGCAAATGGATCGCCCCCTTGAAGCCCTCCATCACCCGAAGGGCCTCTTCACCGTCAGCAGCCGCCAGGACTTCGTATCCAGCCCTCTCCAGGGACCTGAACGCCAATTCCCGGAGCGATGCATCGTCTTCCACCACCAGCACCACCTCGCCGCCGCCCACGTCCTCGGCGGCCTCCCCTATTTCGGGCGCCGCCGTGGAAATATCCTCCGAGCTGGGGAGGTACATCTTCATGGTTGTTCCCTTTCCGGGTTCGCTGTAGAGCCAGATATAGCCTTTGTTCTGTTTGATGATCCCATACACCGTGGAAAGCCCCAGCCCCGTCCCGGCCCCCCTCTCCTTGGTGGTAAAGAAGGGCTCGAATATCCGGCCCTTGATTGCCTCGTCCATGCCGGGTCCTGTGTCTGTCACCGCCAGCATCACATAGTCCCCCGTGGCCCCTTCCACGCCATGGGCCCGAAGATACGTCCTGTCCAGCACCGCGTTGGCCGTCTCGATGGTCAGGGTTCCACCATCCAGCATGACGTCTCTGGCGTTTACCACCAGGTTCATGATCACCTGTTCCATCTGCCCCACGTCTGCCCAAACCTTCCACAGCCCGGGCGCCAGGACAGTCCGCAGCTCGACATTCTCTCTGATGAGACGCCGGAGAAGCCCTTCCATATCGTGAACCACGTCATTGAGATCCAGGACCTCAGGATGATAGGTCTCCCTGCGGCTGAACGTCAGGAGTTGTCGGGTCAACAAGGCCCCCCTGTCGCCCGCCTTCTTGATCTCTTCAATATCCTCGTACACGGGATCGTCTTTTGGCAGATCGGCCAGGGCGAGCTGGGCGTTGCCGATGATCGTTGTAAGGAGGTTGTTGAAATCATGGGCCACGCCCCCGGCCAGAACCCCGATGGACTCCATCCGCTGGGCCTGGTAGAGCTGGGCCTGCAACTTTTTCTGCTCTTCTTCAGCCCGTTTGCGCTCGGTGATGTCTTCAACAATACCATTGTATTGTGTAACGAGTCCCTCTTTGTCCCTCACGATATAGGTCCAGTCATTGATTATCTTTTCCGAGCCGTCCTTTGCCATGATGCGATAGGGTTTGTGGACAAACTCGGTCGCTTCCGCTCTGTTGCTGAATTCCGCCACCTCTTTAGCCACTCGTTCGAGGTCATCAGGATGAATGCAGGCGGCATAATTTACTTTTCCTTTCATGAAGTCGTCTGCCGTATATCCAAAGAGCCTTTCAACGTTTTCAGACACAAACTCCACCGGCCATCCTTCCTGATTCTTCCACGTGAAGGCTACGGATGAGCTTTTGTTGATGATGTCATTCGCTTCCCTTAATGCCTTCTCCGTTTCCTTGCGCTCGGTGATGTCCTGCACCGTTCCCATGGAACAGGTGGGCATGCCATCGTCGTCATAGAGGGTCTGGAATTTTTCATTCACATATTTGATGGTCCCATCCTTGAGCAACAACCGATATTCAATATCGCTTTGCGTCTTTTTGGACAAGAATTCCTTGTGGGCTCTGTCGACAAAGGCCCGGTCATCCGGATGAATCATCTGCATTGCCATTAATGACTTGTATGAGGGATCAAACTCCTGCGGTTTGAGCCCTAAAATGCGGTAGATCTCATCAGACCACTCCAGGAAATCGGTCTTCAGGTCGAGTTCCCAGTGCCCGATGTGGGCCAGTTCCTGGGCCTCTTTCAGCCGCCGTTCCGATTGGATCAGGGCGTTTCGTTCGTCCTGGAGTTCTTCCATGGCCTCTGCCAGCTTACGGGTCATGCTGTTTTCATACATCTCCAGCAGGGTCTTCTGATCCTCCAGCGAACCCTCAGGAACGGGTAGGATTCCGTTCCGGTGTTCCTTCAGCACGTCGTCAAGTATCTGTATAAACTGATCTCCCTCTGTGGGTTTGACCACAAAACGGGAGGCACCGAGACTCATGGCCAGTCTCTCATCGGTCTTCTCAACGAACGTCCCCGTATAAAAGACAAAGGGAATATGGCGCAGGCCGGGGTCCATTTTTATCTCACGACAGAGACTGAACCCGTTCATGACCGGCATCATGATATCGGAGATGATGACCTCAGGCGGGTCCTCACGGGCAAGCCGCAGGGCCTCCTCGCCGTTTTCTGCGGCAGTGATCTGGTGGCCC
>CAYPDL010000096.1:0-15745 GCA_964409475.1 uncultured Desulfobacteraceae bacterium
ATTCGAAATATTCTTTCCAGCGAATCCCTCCTATTTTCTGTTTTGCCGATATGAGATACAACTAAAAAATAGAGAAACGGGCTGACGATAAATGGAATAGAAATAATCATATAATAAGCGCACAAACTTGATAATATGACATAAAAGAAGAAAGCTTTTCGGCTTCGGAAATACCACCAGTGATGAAACAGAGTAACCGAAGCAAATCCAAACAAGACCATGGCACTATAAGGTCTTGAATAGCGGCTGTAAAGAATCAACATCGGCGATAATGCAAGCAGATACGCAAACAAATTTGAAGTGAATCGCCCCCATAAGGGCCGAACCAACAATGGCAGAATAATTATAGTGAGTACGCCGAAAATAAGCGGGGGCAGCCGGATTTCCATTTCCGATAGACCGACCGTATCCATCATGACCTTATAGTATACTGAGTCGGGAATCGAAAGTGAACCCACACCGAGGCTGGATATTATCGTTCTATAGTCATTATATAAAGCATTATGTATTGCGTGCCATTCATCACCTGAGAGAATCTGTCCTGATAAATGATATGTCCGAGGGATAATTCCAATAATTACTGCTACTATAAGTATATATTCGTCTTTCAGTAACCTTATGAAAGAGTAGAGCTTTTTCATAAACAGTGTGCTTTCTTCAAAATTTGAATGTCAGCTTTTTGCATATAACTGTGCACCTATGGGTACGCTGTTAGGTTTCCAGCGGGCGGCATCCTCTCACCTCTGCAATCCGATCTGGATTCGCTTTTGCTGAACGTGGGGAATTCATCGTTCAGAGAACTCCAGGCCCGGCGCCTCCTTGTAGACTACCTCCAAGAAACCGCACCCCAAATGATTGGATACCTCCATCGCCGCGCAGATGGTTTGGTACACCTCATCCTTCAAGACCAATTGGCGTTTATTCGCGTCCATTCGCGGTTCCTTCCTATATGGCCACCATCTGACCCTTTTCCACCCATCCAACTTAGCCATCACCTATGCTTCAAATACTGCTCGATCTCCTCCTTGTGTTTGACAACGTAATAGCAGCTAGGATCTTCACCGCACTTTCGACACTTAAGGTCGTAGGTGGAATTGAGGATTTGGCACCGTGGGCAGGCATAGTTTCCCCTAATCTCCTTGAGCCATTTTTTATAACCAATGGACTTGATTCGTTCAAGATTGGCCCACAGTTCGATCCGATGGGGCATTGCAGATTGAAACTGTTTCAGGTCATCGCAGGGATACGCCTCACATTCGCTGCAAAAGTCGATGCCTCGTTCAGCCGCACAAGCAAACATCTTGCATTGCTCGCAATAAGGCAATTTCCTGCCTGACCGGCATCCGTAGCACTTGCTCTCTTCCTCCGAAAAATTGAAGTAACCGTTAACGGGTTCAAAGGTTCAGAGGTTCAAGGTTGCATTTTTGTTCCCCCGATTCCACTTTGGAGGCGCATTGTCCCACGGAAACCCCTTGGCTCACCATTCCAACCCCGAAAACCCGCGGCCCAATGGAAGCCATTTGGCAAAGACAGAATGTTTTGGCACTTTTTCGGCTCATCAATTCTGTCCTTATTCCCAACCTTGAACGTTGAACCCGGAACCTGTGAACCCTTACAAATTGAAACGTGCCGCAAGTCTTTTGAGCCTTTCAGGATCTTCAGTGGTGGCAATAAACCACGAGCAGGCCTCACAATAAAGGCCGCATACAGCGGCTACTTTTTTGTCCGATTCTCCAAAGTGATCTTCCTCGTTTTGCATTAGCACTCCCTCCACACTCATTTACTGATGCATGCCATTTTTATTTCATTGCATAACGCAAAGCTGTGAGGCGGCATGGCCCTCGCCTTCTCACGATCGATATGTTTTTTGGCCCATATCCTATTTAAAGCCATGGATAGCACTTAGCTCTATGCTTTGCCCAATGCCTAATACCATGTTCCCTAATTTTCTTGAGATTACGTATAGCGCTACCACCATGAAAAGGTATGAGAAAATCCAATTTTTCACATTTTTCATATTCAGGACATTCCCAGCAACCTTTGAGATTTTTAGTCTTGACACAGGTAATAATTTTGCATGAACCTCCGCAACCGTCACCACCTGATCCACAGGGAATTTCGCAGTTGATTTCTGAGAATGCCTTTAATAAAGCAACAAAGGATTCGAAGTTCTCGAATTCCTTTTTATGAGCGCGTTTTACCTCTGCGTATTCTTTAAAATGGTTATTTTCGATTTCACCTAATAATTCGTCAGCTAAGTCAGAAGCCCTACATTTGTAGCGGATACAATCCCCACAATATAGGCCGCAATATCCAGTCAATTCTCTTTCTTTCATCACATCACCCATATAACGCTTGAACTCTTGGGCTCCGGCACCCCAAGCCATGTCATGGCCCCACTATAGCCGACTTCATCATTCTTTCGTTTTGCCATCACCCAACGCCACGTTGGCTTTTCGCCTTTCCATAAACAAATAAGTAAAAGAATAGCCGTCGATGACCCGATTGCGATCCAAAAATATGGCAATGATTTGTCAGGGCTGAAAATGATAGATAGCACAGCAATTGAAATCACCAACGGGATCATTACAGCCCATCCTTGTCATGAGCATGGAAGACCCCAGCCCCAGCCATGCTTTTTTGCGGGGAACCAAATCCTTTTTGAATTGTTATTCATACGTTTTCTTTCTACGCAGCAGGTCTTCGCCTAAGCTCACCGGCGGCAAGAAGCAAAGCGAGGAACGAGCATCGCTTCTTGTGGCAGACAATAGATCACATCATACGGTTTGCATCCCACTTTCCCATATTTCTTAGATTTTCTACAATGGGACCTGCGAGTTCCATCAATTTGAGCTTGTCCACTTTCGTGCTTCGGGTCAACGGCAGTGCCTGATCAAAGGGCCATATTTCAATATGCTGGGGCCTTTTGTAAGAAGCGATGGACTTGCAGTGTTCCATCACATCCTCGCTGCTCAGACAGACGCCTGCGAGAGGACGGACAAAAGCAAAAATCCCTTCATCAAACAGCCGATGTTTCATGCCGATCACTTCCACAACATCGACCCCTTCCATTTGGGCAATATGGTCTTCAACCTCTCCCGGAAACACATTGTATCCTTTTTGTTTGATGACAAATTTCTTTCGCCCGGAAAGATACAAGGCCTTGTATCCATCCATTTGTTTAAAATACCCCAGATCCCCCGTATAGAGTATCCCTTCTTTTGAAACCGCCTTTTTTGTTTCTTCGGGCTGATTATAATATCCCAAAAATACGATGGGAGGGTGATAACAGATTTCTCCGATCTCCTCATCAGCCAATTCTTCTCCCGTTGACCCGTCCGCTTCCATGGGCTTTCTGATGGATACTTGAGCCAGGTCAGGAAAGGCCTGCCCCACCTGCCCGGCCATCTCTTCATGGGATATGTCTGGAGGCGTAAACGTGGCAAACCCGGCGTTTTCCGTCATTCCGATACCGGTTCCGAATCTTGGCGCCATGGTTGAAAGTTTCTTGAGAAAAGCTGTATCCACGGCCGATCCGGCATAGGCAACGAACTCAAGGCTTGAAAGGTCATAGGTTTCATATTCAGGAACATCCCAGAGCATCCGGAACATGGTGGGTATTTGTCCGATCACCTTGACTCGATGGCGCTCAATGGCCTCCAGGGTGGTCTTGGCGTCAAATATCCTTAGCAGAACCGCCTTCCCCCCGATAAACATGGTGGTCATAAATGTTTCGGTAACGCATCCGACATGGCTGGGTGGAAGATTGACAAGAACTGAAAAATCTCTTTTGTCGCCTTGAAAATCGATGCCCCTTTCCAATATCTGGTTCTGAACGATGATATTCTCATGGCACAGCACAGCCGGTTTGGGTTCGCCGGTAGTTCCGGTCGTGTAAATAATCAGGGCAGGGGTTCTCTTGTCCACCTGCTGATATGCCTTTTTAAGCGTTCCTGTAAAAACATCTGCCAGCTTCAACCATATCAGGCGCTTTTTGTTCATGAGATCCGTAATACTTACAGCCCCTTCAATAACATCTCCGGGTTTCGGATCTGCAGTGAACTGCACCAGGTGTTTGACGGATGGACACCCTTTAAACACGGCCTTTCCAACTATCCTGAAATCACGGACAGGGGTGTCTCCTAAAAAGAAAAAGGCCTTGGCATCGATCTTGTTGATGTCTCGAACTACTTCATTTTCACTCAGGCGGACATCCAAAGGGGCAATAATCGCCCCGATTTTAAAACAGGCATACATCAGTGCCATATGTTCCGGAAGCAATACCAGTTGGGTTGCCACCCGGTCCCCTTTTTGAATATCCATATCAAGTAATTTCAGTGCAAAAAAATCAATGATTGACCCGAACTTTTTATACGTCATTTCCCTGCCGTCTTCATGTTGAACCATGGCCACCGAATCCGGCTGCGTTTTGGCCCATTTATCAATATAGGAATTAACAAGCGGTAACCTTTCAGTATTGTCCATTTTGATCACCCTTTCATTATTTTTACATATCCGCTCCGAACGGCCTTGTTCCGATCACAGTTTTGGACCTCAAAAAAGATGTCCGTAAAATCTTTATGGGATTTCTTTCCTATGCAACACACTTTGATATCGGTTCCGGGCAGGACCAGTCCGGTAAACCTGCATGCAATCTCGGAAATCCTGGCAGGGTCTTTATCGGCTTCATTGTTGACCAGTTCACGGATCGCGTATGCCAAGGTTGCGGTTCCCTGCAAAATAATTCCCGGCAGGCCCACCATCCGGGCAAACTTCGGTGAGGTATGAATCGGAAATATAATGTTGCTGCATCCGTCATAAATATAGGGGCGCAGGGGATCAATATGGATATCAGATGTCCAGAGAACCTCTGCCTCGTTGTCATTTTCCGGAATCAAAGGGAGTTGACCTGATTTGCCTCCCTCTCCACAGTCGACCCCTCTCAACATGGCGCCGGTGTATTCAGTAAAAACCGGCTTCCCTTTCTTGTCGCGAGCCTCAAGACAAATAATTGCATGAGTCCCTGCACGATGTGGTAAAAAGGCCTTTAAAGTCCCGATGATTGATAGCTCGTCTCCGGGCCGTATCAGGCGATGTAAGATAAGGTGCTCCGTGTAGTGCACCTGCGTCATCAAAACTTCTTTTGGAAAATCGATAGACTCAATGAACGTATCCAAGCGGCTTAAAACAGGCCAGGTGACGGATACTGCAAACATGGGATGCGATACAATTCCCGCCTCTTCCCTGTCATCAAAATATTTCGGATTATTGTCCTGGACGGATGCGGCATAATTGGTAGTTTCCCGCCAGTTGATCTTAGCCTGATAATTCTTAAGCGGTGTATCCAAAAGTCCGGCAATTAATTTCACTGTACAACTCCATTCTAATCCCTTCAGTTTCTGGACGTCCCCCATTTCATATAGCTGATGGCTCATGGTTCGTGGCTGATGGCTGATGGCTGATGTCTGATGTCTGATGTCTGATGTCTGATGTCTGATGTCTGATGTCTTAACCGAAGGGAATGTTATTGAAACTGATTGGGAAGTCAAGGGAAATCGGTTGTGGAACCTGGCGTTTCGTGGTACAGGTGGATTGTGAGGCGCCAGCGGTCAGTTCCTGAAAAATCGTCCCAAAACGGGTGGAGAGAGACATGGATACGTTCAAAGAATTCGATCAATACGATGGGCTTGGATTGGCCGAGCTGATCCGGAAAAAGGAGATCTCGGCCGAGGCGGTCTGTGAAACCGCCATTGCGCGAATTGAGGCGCTCAACCCGAAATTGAACGCCGTGGTAACCCCCATGTATGATCATGCCCGCACGGCGATCCGCCATGGCCTGCCGGACGGTCCCTTTGCAGGTGTTCCCTTTCTGCTGAAGGACCTGCTGGCGGCCTATGCAGGGGTGCCCATGACCAACGGATCCAGGGCCTACAGGAACTATATCCCGGAGCAGGACAGCGAAATGGTGACACGGTTCAAGAGGGCCGGGACCGTCATCCTGGGAAAGACCAACACCCCTGAGTTGGGTCTCCTGGGCACCACCGAGCCTGAACTGCATGGCCCGACCCGCAATCCCTGGAACACGGACCACACGCCCGGAGGTTCAAGCGGGGGGTCTGCCGCAGCCGTGGCCAGTGGAATGGTCCCCCTCGCATCGGGAGGGGACGGCGGCGGCTCCATACGGATCCCTGCCGCATGCTGTGGCCTGTTCGGGCTCAAGACCACGCGCGGCCGCAATCCGACCGGACCGGAGGCCGGCGCCATCTGGCAGGGGGCAGTGATCGAGCATGTCATTACCCGGACCGTGAGGGACAGCGCGGCCATGCTGGACGCCACTCAGGGTCCTGATACCGGGGCGCCCTCCATTCTGCCGCCGCCCGAAAGACCCTACGCGGAAGATATGGACCGGGACCCGGGGCGCCTGAAAATTGCCTTTACAACCTGTTCACCCATCCACACCCCGGTTCACCCCGAGTGCGTGAAGGGGGTAAGAGAAACGGCACACCTGCTTGAATCATTGGGACATCGTGTGGAAGAGGCAGCACCCGAGATCGACGGTCCGGCCCTGGCCATGAGCTATCTCGCCATGTATTTCGGGGAGGTGGCCGCCGATATAGAGGCGTTAAAGGAGATATTGGGGAGAAAACCCCGCAGAAACGACCTGGAGACCTTGACGTGGACACTGGGCCTCATGGGCCGGACCTATTCCGCAGGCTATTTTGTAAAGGCCATGCGGGAGTGGGGAAAGGCCGCCAGAATCATGGGTCGCTTCCATCAGAAATATGACCTGTACCTGACGCCTACACTGGCATGCCCGCCGGTAACGATCGGAAAACTGAAACCAAAACCGGCCGAAGCCCTGGCCCTGGAGGTCATTAACGCTCTGGGCCTGGGCCGGTTGGTAAGGCTATCCGGCATGATGGACAAACTGGCCATCAAGAGCCTGTCAGAGACGCCGTTTACCCAATTGGCCAACTTCACAGGCCAACCCGCCATGTCCGTCCCCCTTTACTGGACTTCGGACGGTCTTCCCTGCGGCTCACAATTCATCGGGCGATTCGGCGATGAAAGCACCCTGTTTAAACTGGCAAGGCAATTGGAGCAAGCCCGGCCATGGTTTGACAGACGTCCGCCTGGACGGTTTCAGGAAGTCTCACACCCTGAACACTGAAACCTGAGCACTGAAACCTCAATTGGCCTGAGGCGGAAGCACCGGTTACTGATTTGGTTGCGGCCGAAGGCCTGCATTGGGTAGATAGGATCTACTCCGATGCGCATATCGAGTGCGCCCCATTTGTCTTGACACCCAAACCGAACTCCGGTATCGTCTTTTCCTGAAAAGCACGTCTTATCAACTGCCTCCCTTCTCTTGTGGTGTCCCGGCGTCCTTACCCGGATCGCGGCCCGGGAGCCAACCAAAGGAGAAGGACCTGAACACAGGGCGTATTCTTTCGGGCTTGAATCCTTTGAGAAGTTCTCCAATTGACGGTCAGGCCGAATGACGCCCCGTCGATCATCCTTATCCCGGAGATGTTATGGGGTTCAGTCTTGCCGAATTTCACCAGCGAAATCGCTCATTCATTCTCCGGCAATGGGCTGAAAAGCTCCATCAAGAGGTAGGGGAGCAATATGCCTCCAGGCCGATACAGGAGCTGATGGGCACGGTGTCAGAGGCGTTTGATGCCAATCACCACGTTCTTGTCTACAACAATTTCCGATACATCAATGAATTTATCGATAAGATCACGAAAATGCGGCTTGGAGCCGGTTTTCTGCTGTCGGATGTGCAGAAGGCCTTTGAGCTGTACCGCATTATCGTGATTCCTCTTCTGGCCAAGGAAGCCACGATCGACGAATTTCAGGAGAATGTCGACAAGATCAACCAATGCCTTGCCTACACGATTCACCGTTTCAGCGATCACTTCCAGGACATGCACGAAAAGGGGATTCTCGAGCACAACCAGAGGCTTGAGGAAGAGGTCAAGGCCCGGACAGCCGACCTGAGGGAATCCGAACTGAAATATAAAACCCTGGTGGAAGAGATCAACGAAGGCTATTTCGTGATCCAGGACGAGGTCATTGTCTTTGCCAACAAGACCTTTTGTGAGATGCACGGCTATCCCCTGGATGAGGTGATCGGCAGGAAGTTCTATGAGTTCATGGATTCGGAAAGCAGGCAAAAGGTGGCCGATATCTATTCCAAGAGCATCCTGGGACGTTCGGCCCCGGCCTCCTTTGAATATCTCAGGGTGAGTAAGGAAGGGAGGAGCTGTCCCACGGAGATTACGGCCAAGGTCGCCCGTTATGAGAGAAAGGTCTCAAACATAGGCCTGTGCCGTGATATCAGCAAACGGGTCGAGATGGACCAGCGTATCCGGGAGGCTGAAAAGATGGCCTATATCGGCCAGATTACCACATCCCTTTCCCATGAGATCCGCAATCCATTGTCCGCCGTCAAGATGAATCTCCAGATTATCAACCGAAACGCCCAGCTCAGGGGCAACGATCAACGACGTATTGACATTTCTGTCCGGGAAGTCATCCGTTTAGAGCGTATTCTCACAGAGCTTCTCGACTTTGCCAAGCCCCTTCAGGTGGAATTCGCCCATTGCCGGATCCATCGCATCCTCAATTCCTGTCTGGAACTCCTTGAGATGAAGTTTATGGAAAAGACGCTTTCGAGGGTCACCTCCTATGGATCGGGCATCCCCGATATCATGGGGGACAGTGAAAAGCTGGGACAGGCCTTCATCAATCTGCTGCTCAATGCCATAGAGGCCTCCCCCGAGGAGGGAAGCATCCATGTGACGACCCTGTATCATCCAAACGGGGGAAAACCGCAGGTGGAGGTTCTCATCGAGGACCAAGGCCCGGGGATTTTCCAGGAATCCTTGTCGGAGATATTCAAACCCTTTTTCACCACCAAAAGCAAAGGCACGGGCTTAGGCCTCAGCAACGCCCGACGCATTCTGGAAGTTCATGGCGGCCGGGTCGAGGTTGAGAACAGGGAGCCCCGATATCCGTGCGGGGCATGTTTCCACGTCTTTCTACCCACGAGAGGAACGCATGGGCAAGATTCTCATAGTGGATGACGAACGCTCCATCCTCGAATCCCTGGATATGTTTTTAGGGGAAAAGGGCCATACGGTCTACACGGCCTCTTCCGGACTCGAGGGCTTTGACAAATTTAATAAGGAAAAGCCCGACGTATTGATCCTCGACATCCGTCTCCCCGATCTGAACGGCCTCGAGGTGTTGGACCGGGTGCAAAGCAATGGTCGCGGCGCAAAGGTCATCATGATGACCGCATTTCATGACATGGAGACAACCATACAGGCCATGAAAAGAGGGGCCTATGACTACATCCATAAGCCCCTGGACGCGGACGAGGTGGAAAGGTCCGTGAACCGGGCCTTGCGCCTCCTGGAGGTCGATCGAGAGAGCCCTGTTCTGAAAAAAGCCAAAAGCCCTTCGAACCAGGAAGTGATCATCGGCAAAAGCGAAACCATGAGGGACATCTTCAAGATGATCGGGCTCCTTTGTCAGAACCGCGCCACGGTTCTGATTCAGGGAGAAACGGGAACGGGGAAGGAGCTTATCGCGAGGGTCATTCACGCGAACAGCCCCTTTTGCGACGAACCGTTCATCACCCTGGATTGCGCGGCCGTGGTGCAGAATCTGCTGGAGAGCGAGCTGTTCGGGCACGAAGCCGGGGCCTTCACAGGCGCTACCCATAGAAAGAAGGGCAAGATCGAACTGGCCGGATCGGGCACCCTGTTCTTAGACGAGGTTGGGGAACTTCCTCCCGGCCTTCAGGGGAAATTTCTGGGATTTCTTCAGCGGCGTGAATATACGCGGGTCGGGGGTCAGGAGCCGCTTCTCTCCAGATGCCGGATCGCAGCAGCCACAAACAAGGACCTGTCGGACATGGCCCGCCGGGGCGAATTCAGGGAAGACCTCTTTTTCAGGTTGAGGGTTGTCATCCTTCAGGTCCCGTCCCTGCGGGAAAGGCTCTCGGACATCCCGGAACTCGTCAATCATTTCCTCCATAAGATCAACACGGAACTGGGAACGGAGGTCAACAAGCTTCAAACCGGCGTGATCGACCGGCTCATGGCCCATCACTGGAAGGGGAATGTGCGCGACCTGGAAAACGTCCTGGTCGAGGCGGTTGTGAGGGCAAGGGGACGGGTGCTTCTTTTAGACGAGATCGAAAGGACCCTGAGCATGAATGAGCCCCCTCCTCCATCGGCCGGTCTTTCGCCCTTTTCCCTCAACAGCGTCGAAAAGGAGCATATCCAGAATACCCTCAGCCAACTGGGATGGAATCGGACCCGGACGGCCCACGCCCTTGGCATCTCCATGCCCACCCTTCGGAGTAAAATCCGTAAATACGGCATTGCCCCGCCAACCGACAGCGTTTTTTCCTAACGTAGCGTGGCCACAACCAAAAATGGCTCACACAAAGACACGAAGCCAAAAAGAGCAGCCTATGAACAGCCTATGAAAATAATTTTTCCATGCTGAAAAGATCTTTCATCCATTTCTATCTATCCTCCCTTTCCCTCTGATGGATGAATGTAAACATATGTTTAAAATTCAATAAGTTGAATTGGTTGTTAAGAGCGTTTGTCTCAGTCTCCAACCACGGCATGGTCCTTGCTCAGTAGATGATAAGGCATGGAGGGGACCATCGGCATAGCGATCCACACCCCTGCCGCTCCCCCGGCCCAGGCATTGCGGAAGGTCCCTGCAACACGGTCACAAGACGACCCCATGAAACGGATCTTCCTTATTACAAACCCCAGGGATGAAGCGCAAAGGAGGAATGGACATGAAAATGAGAGGTATTGGAATCTTGGTGGCCCTGTTGGCGGTGGTTTTTCTCGTTCTGCCCGGGACCCATGCCCTGGCTGAAAAGCCGATAACCCTTGGCTGTCCCCTTTCGACGGCCTATCTTTACGGGTGGGATGCGGATCGGGCCATCCGCCTGGCGGTTGAGGAGATCAACGCCGCAGGAGGCGTCAACGTGGGAGGCGTCAAGCGCCCCTTCACGGTGGAGGTCATGGACACCAGGGACCTGGAACCGGGCGTCCCTGTGAGCGAGGCCCTTCTGGCCGTTGAAAAACTGATCCTCGAAAAGAAGGCGGATTTCCTCGTGGGCGGTCCTGTCCGGTCCGAGGCGGCCCTTGCGGCCATGAGCCTGCTTTCCAAATATAAGAAGGTGTCTATTTTTACGACAGGCTTTTTGACCCCCAAATTTCAGGCCATGGTGGCCAAGCAGTATGACCAGTTTAAGTACTGCTTTCGTATCCATGGGGAAGCCGTGCAGCTGGTCAAGGAGATCATGGCCTGCTTCCAGGAAATCAAGGACAAATACGGTCTGGATAAGGTCTTTATCATGGTCCAGGATGTCTCCCACGCCCGGGGCGGGGGGAACGTCCTCGGCAAGGTGGCGGCCGGGAAGGGATGGAAGGTCCTGGGTACGGAGATCTATCCCACCGGGACCACGGATTTTTCCATGGGTCTGATCGCGGCCAAGAAGGCCGGTGCCCAGATCCTCAACATCTGGATGGACATGCCGGAAAGCTCCATCCTGTTGAAACAGTGGTATGACATGAAGATACCGGCCCTCCCCTTTGGGTCGACCCTGGCCGCTGCGGAACAGCCCGGCTTCTGGAAGGCCACGGAGGGAAAAGGCGAGTATACCCTTTGCAATGTGGTTAATGCCGGCAATGCCCCCAGCGACGCCACGCCCTGGACCATGAAGTTTTACGATGCCTATAAAAAGAAATGGGGCATCGAACCCGAGGGCCTGGGCAGTTCCAGCAGCTATATGGCCATATACGTGCTCAAGGATGCCATTGAACGTGCGGGATCACTGGATTCCGAAAAGGTCGTCGCTGAATTAGAGAAGACAGATATGATGGGCGTCTATGGCAGGATTCGATTCGACCCCAAGTCCCATCAAATCATCCCGAGCTTTGACCCCAAGGAAGGGGCTGTTGGGAGCATCCTTCAGTGGCAGGACGGAAAAAGGGTCGTGGTCTTCCCCAAGTCGATTGCCAAGGGAGAGATTCAGCTGCCTCCGTGGATGAAGAAGTGACATATTCTTGGAGTTTTGGGAATTGAGGGGTTCAGGGATTTAAGTTCTGAACTCCTCTCAATTCCTCAACCCGTGTGTGTTTGCCATCTTTTTGCGGCGTCATCGAATCAATCGTTCCGGTAACTTAATTATGGATATTCTGATTTACGGGACCGTCAACAGCATCGCCCTGGCCCTCATGGCCCTCGGGTTCGCCCTGGTCTACGGCATCAGCCGACTGCCCAATTTCGCCCATGGGGCCATTTACGTTCTGAGCGGCTTCATTACCTGGACCTTCCTGCGCGGCCTCGGTCTCAATTACGCGCTCAGTATCGTGATCTCCTTGGTCCTGATGGGCGTTCTGGGGGCATTGCTCTATCAGTTCGTGCTGATCCGCGTCAGGGGGATGGCCATTTCCGAGATTATCGCCTCCTACGCCATCGGCATAGCTATCTTAGAGGGGCTTCGGTGGGGCGGTTTCAAGGGGATGAGCTATACCCTCCCGGTCTTTGTCGAGGGAAGCGTCATGATCGGCGGGATACCGATCGATTTCCAGCGGATCGTGGTGGTGGGCCTGGGCGCCCTGATTGTCCTGGGTCTCTGGGCCTTTACGCATTATACCCGGCTCGGCCTGGCCCTGCGCGGCATGGCCCAGGATGAACGAGCGGCCCTTATGCTGGGGATCGACTCGGATCTGATGGCCGTGGTGGCCATGGCCATTGGCGCCATGCTGGCCGGTCTCGCAGGCGTCCTGCTCCTCCCCTTAGGCAACATCGTAGTGGAATCGGGGTATAATGTCCTCATCCTGGCCATTGCCGTCTGCATTGTGGGGGGGCTCGGAAGCTGGATGGGCGCGGTCTTGGCCGCCTTTCTCATCGGCTTTGCCCAGATCCTGACAGTGGTCTATCTGGGGAGTCAATATCAGATGGTGGTCGCCCTGCTGGCCATCATCTTTACCCTCATCCTCAAGCCCTCCGGGTTGTTCGGCATGCAGAAGGAACTGGAAGAAAGGGTCTAAATGACAAACACTGAGCAACGTCGTATGGAACGGCTGGATCGGGGCATCAAGGTCCGGTCCGACGGGCTGTACGCCCTCATGTCGTGGCGCGAGCTGGCCTATCTGACAGTGCCGAGGCTGGTGCTGATCGTAGGATTACTGGTCCTCCCCCTGGTAATGCCCGGGATGTACTGGCAGCGGGTCATCACCATTGTCTGCATCTATGCCCTCCTGGCCCTCAGTTTTGATTTTCTGGCGCACTATTTAGGCCTCGTCTCTCTGGGAGGGGCCTTCTTTATGGGCGTAGGCGGCTATATCGCGGCCATCCTCAATACGTCTTTCGGACTTCCTCCCATCGTGACCGTGCCGATTGCCACCCTGCTCGGCGCCGTGATTTGCACGGTCCTTCTCCTCCCCTGTCTTCCGTTGCGGGGCGTCTATTTTGCGATTGTGACGCTCATGTACCCCCTTGTCCTGGCCAGGATCATCGAGGCGTTGGACATTTTTGGGGGGACAGACGGCATCATGGGGGTCGACAGCTTTGCCAACCGGTGGCTGGAACAGTACGCAGTGATCGGTCTTGTCCTCCTGTTCCTCTTCGGAACCCGACGGCTGGTCAACCTGGATCTCGGCCTGGTCTTCCGGGCGGTTAAGGATAATGATCAGGCAGTCCGGGCATCGGGGATGAACATCTCCTTTTATAAGGCGATCGCCGTGTTCATCGCCGCTGCCATGGGATGCCTGGGCGGGGCCTGCCTGATCCATATCTACATGTGGGCCGGCATCTCCCTCTTTGCCCTCGATTTTTCCATCCTGCCGATTGCGGCCACGGTCATCGGCGGTGCAGGCACCCTGGTGGGGCCGGTGCTGGGGTGCATCATTCTGGTCCCCATCTCCGAGCTGCTGCGGGAATTCGGGACCCTGCGGATTGTGTTCTACTCCCTTATACTGGTGGGGTTTGTGGTGTTTCGGAGCGAGGGAATTATGGTCTACGGCGAACGGAAGTATCACCAGTTCCAGAGGTGGGTCAAGGTATGAGCGAAAAACCGATACTCGAAGCCAGGGAACTCACCAAGGCATTCGGCGGCATCCTGGCCCTGAACCGCGTCAGCTTTGACGTGTATCAAGGAGATATCCTGGGCATCATCGGTCCCAACGGGTCGGGCAAGACCACGCTGGTCAACTGCATTACCGGCTTTGTCAAGATGACCTCGGGAAGCGTCCGCTTCAGAGGAAAAGATATCAGCCAGAAACCGGCCCACAAGATTGCGGATATGGGGGTCACCCGGACCTTTCAGATCATGCGGCCCTATTACAGCCTTCCGGCCTACAAGAACCTGGTGATCCCGCTCTTTTCTCCCCGGGCCAGACGGACCGGCGGATGGAGAGGCGGGGGTAAATTGGGAGACCGCAATACCGTGAGCATTGATATCCTGGAAGAAATCGGGTTTGAACGGGATTCGTATGTCCCCTACAAGATGGCCTCCACCCTTCCCACGGGATACCTTAAGCGGCTGGAGCTGGCCCGCTGTCTGGCCCTCAAACCCGATCTGATCATGTGCGACGAGGTCTTTTCAGGGCTCAGCATGAGCGAGATCGCCAGCATGGTCCCCCTCATCGAACGACTTCAGATGGACGGGATCACCCTTATTATGATTGAACATAGATTGAGAGAGCTGTTCCGCGTGGCCAACCGCGTCATGGTGCTCAATTTTGGGGAGAAACTCGTGGAGGGGACCCCTGACGAGGTGATGGCGGACAAGAGCGTCAAGGAGGCCTATTTCGGATCGGAAGAGGTAGAGGAGGTCATGACCTATGCTTGATGCAGCCGACCTGATGGTCTTCTACGAAAACATGCTGGCCCTCAACAACGTGCATATCAGGTGCAAGGAAAAGGAGATCGTGGGGGTTTTCGGGGCCAACAGTGCAGGCAAATCCACCCTCATGTATACGATTGCGGGCATCATGGAGGATATCCGGAAGAAGGAGCAGATGGCTGGGGGCGAGCGCATCACGGTCCTCGGGCGCATCACCTATATGGGACAGGACATCATGGGACTCAAACCGAGCCGGCGGGCCAGAAAAGGGATTATCCTCTGCCCCGAGCGGCGCAGGATCTTCAGTGAGAGCAGCGTCCTTGAAAATCTCCGGATCGGCGGGTACTTAGCGACGAAGTCCCAGGCGAAATCGACCCTGGAATATGTCTTCCGGTTGTTCCCGGCCCTGACCCGACTCAGAAAACGGATCGGCGGGTTTCTGAGCGGGGGCGAGCAGCAGATGCTGGCCCTTGGGAGGGCGTTGATGGCCCAGCCCAAACTCCTTCTTTTAGATGAGCCGCTGTTGGGTCTCAGCCCCCTGATCCAGGCCACGCTGGTCCGCGCCACCCGGGTGATACGGGACGAGATGTCCATTTCCATTATGGTGACGGAGCAATATGCGAGGCCGGTCATTCCGATTGTGGATTATGCCTTTATCCTCGAAAACGGGGCCGCCGTGATGGAGGGGACCCGGGATGATTTGATGAACAACCCGGATGTCCGCTCGGCCTATTTCGGCATATAGGATTAAGGGAGTTAGGAATTTAGGATTGGGGAATTGAAGGATTAATTAAGTGAAGAATGAACGCGGAACGCGGAGCTCGGAACGGGGAACAATGAGAGGAA
>CAYPDL010000097.1:0-15336 GCA_964409475.1 uncultured Desulfobacteraceae bacterium
ATCTGTGCCCCTGTCACCGCGGCCCGTTCTTCCTTGGTGAGGGCCGGTCCGTCCTCGGGCTTCCACCAGCACCGGAAGAGGATGTAGGCGACATACATGGTCGACAGGATGAGCCCGGGGATAATGGCCCCGGCAAACAATTTCCCCACCGAGAGACCGGACTGGTCCGCCATGACCACCAGCATGATGCTGGGTGGGATCAGTATCCCCAGGGTGCCGCCTGCACAGATGGTCCCGGAGGCCAGTCGTTTGCTGTACCCGTATTTGAGCATGACCGGCATGCCGAGAAGGCCCATGGTGACCACCGAGGCCCCGATAATGCCGGTGCAGGCCCCGAACAGGGTGGAGACCACGATGACGGCGATGGCGATCCCCCCGCGAATGGGCCCGAAGAGATAGCGCATGGTGTCGAACAGATCTTCGGCAACCCCGGATTGATCCAGCAATTGGGCCATGAGGATAAAGAGGGGAATGGCCACCAGGATGTAGTTGTCCATGACCCCCCAGGTCCGGTTTACAAACATGAAAAAGGAAGAGGCGCCCCAGCCCATGTAACCAAAGATCACTGCAAGGCCGCCCAGAACAAAGGCCAGGGGGTGGCCCATGAAAAGCCCGATGAGAAGTCCGATGAACATCCCGTAGGTAATGAATTCTGCGCTCATATCTCTTTCCCCTTCACAGTGAGGTAAATGCTGCGGATAAAGACTGCGATCCCCTGGATAAGCAGAAGGGCGAACGCCACCGGCATGGCCGTCTTGACCTCGGGCACGATGGGCAATGCCGCCGAGCCGCTCGTCTCGGCCTGCATCCAGGATGTGTAGGCAAAATCCGTCCCGTAATACAGCATGATGATGCAGAAGGGAAAAAAGAAGAGGAGGTGGGTTAAGATCTCAAACGTGCCCCTCACCCGGGGCGGAAATGCCTGGGAGACGATGTCCACGCACACATGGGCCTTATAGAGAAGGGCATAGGCCGCCACCAGCATGAAGTGCGCGCCATAGATGTAATCCGTGACCTCGGTCGCCCAGATGTGGGGGGAATCAAAGACCCTCCTGGCCACGACCTCGTAGGCCACCACCAAGGTCAGGGGGATAATGAGCCAGACAAAGATCCGCCCGCTCCATTCGCTGATCTGATCGATCCCGTTCAAAAACGCCTTAAGCTTCATAAAGTTCCCTTTCCTTCTCAATGCCAATTGCTCATTGTTCCGTGGCCAAATAAAAGGCTAATGCGGCATAGCCGCAACCAAAAATTTATCACACAGAGACACAAAGCACACAAAGGTTTTTTTCTTTAAACCCCCAAAAAGATGCCCGTCTCTTTGTGTTCTTCGTGGCTTCGTGTGAGTCAAGAAGGATCTATCATACAGAGCCACAAAGAGATTTTCTTGTTTTTTGTGACAGGATTATAGGGAATAAGCCACTAATGCCTGAATTCCTCTTACCAGGGTCCCCCCGTCATGTCCCTGCAACCCACGGCCATGGACGAGGGGAAAACGCCTTTGGAGGGGATCCCTCCAAAGGGCTGGTCCTGATTATTTGACGCCGAGTTTATCCAGTTCCGCCAACACTGCGTTTACATACTTGGGAGTGCGGCCCTGGCCGAAGTCGCCGCTCATATCCCGCCAGATCTTGTAGTCCCTCAGATATACCATCTGTGACTTGAGCATCCTGGCATAGAACGGCAATCCCTTGCCCATGGTCTCCTGGGCCTGCATGATGCAGTACTGGCCGGCCAGGTCCTCCAGCTTCTCGAGGCTCGCATGGTCCAAGGTGGCGAGCTCCGTTCCCTTGTCCAGGAATCGCTTGACGCCCCTGGCCGAATCCACTTCATAAAAGGCCATGGCCTTGATGGATGCAGCCTGTGCCCCATACTTGAGGATGGCCTGGTAATTCTTGGGCAGGGCATTGTAGGCCTTCAGGTTGACCATCATCCCGAGTTGGGAGCAGGGCTGAAACCAGCAGGGGACGCTCCAGTATTTGGTGATCTCGGCAAAGCCCATCTCCCAGTCGCAGCCGGGGCTGCTGAACTCGGCCCCGTCCAGGGTGCCCCTCTCCACGGCCAGGTAGATCTCGCCGCCGGGGAGCTTGACCGGCGCGGCGCCGACCTGCTGCAGTATCCAGATGGTGGCCCGGGATGGGGTCCGGAGCTTCTTTCCCTTATAATCCTCAATGCTCTTGATGGGGCCTGCCTTGGCAGTGGTCCGGAAGCCCGATTCCATGGGGGTGACGCCTAAGGAGAAATAGGTCATGCCATATTTTCCAAAGAGTTCCTGCATAAGGGCCAGGCCGCCGCACTCATACATCCAGTTGACATAGTCCACATTGGTGAAGCCGAAGGGGAAGGAACCCAGGAAATCGAAGGCCGGGTCCTTGCTCGCCCAGTAGCTGGGCCAGTCGCCGACCGCCTCCACCGCGCCCTTGCTGCAGCCGTCAAAATATTCAAATGCCCCCATGAGCGTGCCCGAAGGAAACCATTTGATCTCGAAATCCCCGTTGGTCATCTCGCCCACATATTTGATCAATTCCTTATCGCCATAATAGAGATTGATGGCAGGGGTCCAGGTGCTCCCCATCCTCCATTTGATTTTTTTGGCCAATGCAGTGGTTCCAAATGCCAACACCGTGGCTAAAACGCCCAGAAACATCAACATCTTGATCTTTTTCATTTTTCCCCTCCACAGAATAAATGTTTTATGGATTGTACTCAGTGACGATTGTCTCCACCCCTACCCTCTTTCCTAAATCACCTCCCTTCCCATCTTTCCGGGGTTATCTGTTTGCCGGCCATGCTTGGCCCTTGAGCAGGCCTTGAATACGACAGGATGCCGGACAGAAAATGTTGATACAAAAAATCAAGCTTAAAGACATATCAGTGAGTTACACCAAACAAGAGGATTTCAATATGAATCTGTTTGCGGGCTGCTGTTGCTGAATTGGGGTTCCATTTCATATGGTCTGCAGGGGAGCAACGTTTTCAAATCCGTCTATTAAAAATCGTCATCTAATAGCAGGTTAACATCGAAATGACTCCGCCTGAATTCGAAAATATCCTCCGCGCTGGGAAGGTTGCTTTATACATAGCATAAGGAGGCCCCCTGAAACCCGAAAAAAATCAGACCCCATCAGCCTGAGTAATTGGTAATACCAGTATGCCAAATTCCCAAACCCTGTCAAGTAAAAATTCACAATTGTGCATGTCAGAGTGTTATGGCAGTGCACTGTTTGTCTGGCTTACAGCCTGATTATTTTATTAGCTACTTGAAACCGATCAAACAATTCTGAATCCATATTCGGAACCCTATTTCCAAGGGCAGCATGTATCACTGAAAATCGGCCTTGCAGCACAGAAATGAATCTGGTATAATTATATCCAGGCTCATCGCATCGCCCGCAGCCCATGGCCTGCACACAACTTACCTGCCTGCACAGGGCTCACGGAAAGGTTTCCATGTTCAAAAAAATTTCCACCAGAAAGATCTCGGATGAAATCATAGAGCAGTTCAAGGAGATGTTGAACAAGGGCGAGCTGAAGCCGGGAGACGAACTGCCATCGGAGCGGAAACTGGCTGAAATGATCGGCGTCAGCCGTCCCCCCTTGAGAGAGGCACTCAATGTGCTTCAAACCATGGGGTTTATTGAAATACGGCCGAGAAGCAAGATCGTTGTCCGATCCGTTGTCGAGAAATTCCTCGGGGACCCCGTGAGCATACTTATCGCCCAGGATATGGAGAAGATCTTTGAACTTTTAGAGATCCGGCGGGCCATGGAAAGCTGGGTGGCCTACAATGCCGCGAAAAGGGCCTCCCGGGAGAACATCAAAAAAATTGAAAAAATCATAGAAAAGGACCAGGAAAATCTAAGTCTGAAAAAAGATGACGCCAAGACCGACGCGGATTTCCATGTGTCCATCGCCCTGGCTACGGAGAATACCATCTTTTCACACCTTATGGCCTCCTGCTACCATATCCTGTGGAACACACAGATCGTGTCTCGGGAAACCCTCCTCAGGAAAAAGGGGAACCGGGAAATAATCGCCAGACGGCACCTCAATATTTTTGAGGCCATTCGGGCGCGGGATGCCGACAGGGCGGCCAGAGAGGCCAGGCGGCACATCGATTTTGCGGCGGAGGAACTGAGACGTATGCTCGGCGTGAGGTAGGCACAGCTAAAGGATGCTCCTTATCAGGAGCCCGTGAGGTTTCCAGGAAAATTGGAACTCAACCACGCATAGTACGTCTTTCGCAATCATTGTGAGTGATGAAGGTTTTATTATGGGTGATTACTGGAACAAAGAATTTGAGACCATGTCTTGGAGTGATCTCCACAATTTCTGGCTCGACAAATTCAATCTTATCCTTACGTATGTAAAAGCAAACTCACCCTTTTACAAAAAGCACCTAGAAAAAACGAAAGCTGTCTTTTCTTTCGAAGAGCTGCTGGCTGTGCCGGTTATTACAAAAAGTGAGATACGAGAGGCCCAGTTGGCGGGAGACAGAAGCAATTTTCTCGGGACAATTCAGGTTGCCAGGAGCGAAGACATCGTGCAGGTCATATCGTCATCGGGTACGACCGGCCGACCTGTTTATTATGGTATCACACAGAATGACCTGGATTCGTGGCGCGAGGCCCTTGCCGCCTTTACCTACACTGCAGGGATACGCAAGAATGACGTGGTGGCTCATGTAGTGGGCACCCCCATTTTTGCCGGAGGAGAGCCATACTTTGAAGGGATGCGGCATATCGGAGCAACCGTTGTATGGGCAGGGGGCTTGGCAACCGAGAGGCTTTTTGAAACATTGCGGAATATGAGTTGCACCGCCATCCTTGGGACTACATCCTTTGATCTATACCTGGCAGAGAACTGCAAGAAGTACCTGGGCATTGACGCCAGAAAACTGGGGATAAAGAAGATACTGGGTGGTGGGGAACCCGGTCTCAGCGAAGAACCTATACGCAACAAGATCAAGGAACTGTGGGGGGCAGATACCGTCCGTGAGATCATGGGATTAGCCGATATCCTGCCGGGCATGTGGTCGGAATGTGAGGAAGAAAACGGCATGCACTTTACGGCCCAACCTTATGTTATAGTGGAATTGACTGACCCCGAGACCGGAAAACATCTTCCCTGGGAACCCGGGGTCTGTGGAGAGCCGATCTACACAACGATCACAAGAGAAGCCACCCCTATCATCAGGTATGCATCCCATGATTATATCCGTGTAGAGGCTGTAGATTGCGCATGTGGAAGAACCTCGCCCAAAATGCGCTGCATCGGTCGGGTGGATGACATGTTGATCTACAAGGCAATGAACGTCTTCCCTTCTGCGATCCGCGATGTGGTCGTGACAGGGTTTAAGGAAGCCCTCACGGGATATATCCAGGTCGTGAAAGATTCTGCCGCTCAGGTTCGGTTTGATAAGCCCATTCCTGTAGATATTGAAATATTCCCATCGGTCCAGGATAAGGCCAGGCTCAAACGGGACATTGAAAACAAGGTCAGGGAGACCCTGGTGGTCAAGATCGACGCGAACCTGGTGCCACCGGAGACAATCCAGAGAACGGCCTACAAGACACCTTTGGTGAGAGTGAAATAGCGAGGTGTCACGGGACGCAGCAGTTGGGCTTTGGAGTCTTTGTTTGGTTATGGCTGGTGGGCCGTCTTAATAACCACACGATGGTGGGGACGGTAAAATCAAGTGCAACCCCTTGATTCCATAAAAAGCCCAAATTGCTATACGTCAATACGTTGGGGTTGATCCGGAATGCAGTCTTCTCCGTCGCCCGGACAATCTATAATACATAGCAACTCCACAGGTTCGTTGCCCAAAACAGCAACCCTGTGGCGCTCATTCTCGTAGAAAATAACGGTATCGCCGGGTCCTACCTGAATTCGTTCCCCATCACCATTTTCGCACATCAATCTCCCTGAAAGGACATGAGGAGACTGAACATATTTGTGGTTGTGAAAAGGTATATCTTCTATAGACAAGCCGGGCTGAAGAGTATACTTTCGGACAGCGTATGAATGATGGTATCTCTCATCTCCAGTTTCATTGCTGATAATCCACTGTATAAGCATCATCTTTTCTGGAAAGCCGAATGCCTTACCCACATCAATTCCTTCCACATCTTCGAGCCTTCTCAAAATCATTGTCAATATCCCTTTCACATTTTTTCACATTATGCACAGCACAACTCAGGGGCCGGAGGTCTTCCATCATGACGGCCCTCCCTCTCAGGTAGGATCAGGCCCAATCCGGCCTTCAGGTCCCCAATAGAACGTGGCCGTCAAGTCCCCGATAGATGTTTAAGCCTTTCCTTCCAGAATTCCTCTTCTTCCTCCCTCCATCTGGTACCGTGGAATCTCTTGTCATAGTATCCGCCTAGCCGACTCATCCACTTCTGCCACGGATTCTGCTTCTTGTCGCAGGCCTCGATCACATCAGCGACAAAGAATACAATATCCTGCATTTTATCCTTCGGAGCAAAATAGGCGGCTCCTTCCTCCGCGGATCGTTTGACGCTTTCTTCCGTGAGAGAGTGGGCTGTCAGCATGAGGGCAGGGACCTTTTGCGCCTTTGCAATCGCCAGCAGGTCAAAGCCTCTGACCCCCATGATATCCAGAATGGCCACATCATATTTTTCCACCTCGTTTTCGAGTCGCGCCTTTCCCTCCTCAAAGGTAGAGGCAGTGTCGATCTTGCACATGTCCAAAAGCTCGACCAGTTGTTCCAGAACATCGTTTTCGTCATCCACAATGAGGATCCTTCTGCCCTTTATGAGTTTCTCCGCATCCATTCTCCACTCCTTTTCTGCCATAGTTGTGTCATACATCGATATACCTTGAAATAAAGGGCGTCTTAATTATTCTATCGCATAATTGCATAAGTTGCCAAATCGATTAGTAAAAATTCCTTTTTTTCAATAGAGAAAAAGTGCCTTTTCTTCCATTCCAAGGAACCGATGGACTCAGCACTCCCTTAGCTCTGGAGCTCGGGGAGGTTTTCATAGTAATTCAGGGATTGCGGATTCATCAGAACATCCCTGTTGAGCACCGGCCTGCCATGTATCAGGTTGGTGACCGCGCTCTCCACCTTCTTCATGTTCAGGGTATAAGGGATATCCGGTATTTCGATGATCTTCGCGGGCACGTGTCGAGGCGAGGCCTTTTCCCGTAAGGTCTTCTTGATCTTGGCTGCCAGATCATCGGTGAGCCCGTGGCCCTCTGCGAGCTTCACGAAGAGGATAATCCGTTGATCGCCTTCCCAGTTTTGTGTCTCTGCGTCTTTGCAATAATTTTCTTGCTTCCGGCTGTGCCGCCTCAGTTTATCTTTACCCATGCATATCCTTGAGTTGCCTCCCGTTTGTTTGTGTCCATCGGCACATTTTTCACAATTCCTGTTATGATGTGGTGCGATTCCAACGGGGATTGGTAAGCAGCAACTTCTTGACGAGGGCGGTATCGGCGGGTTTGATCTTCCGCAGCTGGATGACCATGACTCTTTCCATGGCCAAAACAGGCAGTACAATGGAAGCGTTGAGTCCAACGATAAATGAACAAAAGATGACTTTTCTTATCAAGAAGCCCTATAGCTATATGTATAGGCAGTGTCTTTCTCGCACTTAAGGAAAGGTACTCGAATAGTCACCTTTCTTTCTTATTTCCTCAATTATCTCAGCTGCCCACCTAGTCGCATTTCCCACCACTGTCGTACATGCTGTCGAATGGCCGCCAGCTGCGAGGAACTCGTCCCACTCCTCATACATATAAAAGGATTTTCCCATTAATTTTTCCTGAATCTTCTCGCAAGTAACAGTCCCGTATTCGTCGATGAACTTGTTAACCAACTTCTCCCCTATCCTGTAAGCGACAAAGCGTTGCTTCTCCAGATCTGCAATATTTTCGAGACTGCGTCCTGTCAACTGGCTAATGACCATAACAGCCCCCACTAAGGCACCGCATCCTCCCTTGGTCGTCAGGCCTATACCTCCTCCAAGTCCCGTTGCCGATTTGAAAATATCCTCATTTTTCAAATCTGGGTAAAGTTTATATAGCGCCCCGATGACACATTGAGCACAACCGCCGTAGTCCTTTTCAAAAGCAAAACCCATGTCGTAGGCATTCTGCATTTTATTCTGATACATGGTTTCTAAACTCTCAGTTGCCTTTTTTTATAGGTAGGGTCCCTTTTCCAAACTTTACCTATGCGGGTCGCTAGCCTTGGTAATTACAAGCTAAAGAGGATAAACTCCCTATCACTATTAATAGTTAACCTTATCCAGCCCTTTCAAGCCCAATATTTCTCTGCCTTCATCAGGGGTAGCTGGCTCAATGCCCAATTCCCTGGCGATCCTTATGATCTTGGCCACGTGTTCCGCATTGCTCTTGGCCAGCACGCCTTTCTTTATGTAGAGATTGTCCTCCAGTCCCACACGGACATGCCCGCCGATGAGCAAGGACTGAGTGCATATCGGAAACTGCGCTCGACCTGCAACACAAACCGAGAACTGAAAATCCCCAATTAGTCTTTTGGCGTAGTCAACCAAAAACATCAAGTTCTCAGGGCTTGGCGTAATGCCCCCCAAAACTCCCATCACAAACTGAAGATAGACCGGTTTCTTGAGATGCCCCCTCTCGATCAGATGGGCAATATTGTTGATCATTCCCGAATCGTAAACCTCAAGCTCCGGCTTGGTATTGTGTTTTTCAAAAAACTCGGAGAATTGCCGCAATGTTTTGAATGTATTAGGAAATATAAAATCCTCGGTCATGCTAAGATACTTCGGCTCCCATTCATATTTCCAGTCCTTCCATTTCTCCATTGCATGGAACAGGGCGAAATTCACCGAGCCTGCATTGAAGGATGCCAACTCAGGGCTTAGTGCGGTAACAGGCGGCACGCGTTCCTCGGCAGACATCCCTAAACCGCCCCCTGTTGTCAGGCAGAGGATAATATTGCATTTGCTTTTCACCGTAGTGGCTATCTCCCGGAAGATACCCAGGTCGGTAACCGGCTGGCCTGTTTTTGGATCCCTTACATGCACATGGCACACTGTGCCTCCTGCTTCGTAGACAGCAAGAATTTCATCTATTATCTGCTCCGGTGTGATTGGCAGATAGGGCGACATGGTAGGTGTATGAATACTTCCCGTGATAGCTGCTGTGATAATTCGCTTATTCATTGGTTCAACTCCTTTGTTTTCCAGGTTTTTCTAAATTTACTTGAACATTTTCATTGATTCAGGTATGTTCCGTCTCGGTCTTCATATGTGCAGCTTCTTTCTTCATGAAGTTTTGCACTTAACCCTGTATAGAGGAAAAACACTCTTTTATACTTTTTCTATACTTCCGTAATACCTAATGCGGATATCGGCACAGATGGTGTCACCGTTAGCGCACCGAAAAAGAAAGGAGAGTTGATCATGATTCACGCAAAATCGAGCCAGGCAAAATCTTATAGGACACCAGAGCCTCATGAACGGGAGCTGAAGGTTTTGATCTCCCCCAACCTGCAACAGGGGGTTGAAGGGCTGTCCGTAGGCATGACGATCCTGCCCCCTGGAAAATCAAGTAGTTTTCACAGCCATGGGGCGGAGTGCGAGACATGGATCATTGTCTCCGGAGCAGGCGAAGTGGTGCTCGGGGAGGAGCGCGAGTCAGTGGGACCAGAATCCGTTATTTTTATCCCGCGCAAGGTGAAACACCAAATCGTCAACACCGGCCAAGAGACGTTGCGCATGTTCTGGATCTATACCCCCCCAGGCAGCGAGAAGAGCGTCCTCGAAGGGAATATCAGGTAAAGCAACGCTATACATACCGTTGCGGGTGAACCCTTAATTCCTCAAGGAAATCATCAACAATTCGCTCTTGATCGTACTCCGGTCTCCAGTTCCACTCGTTGCGGGCCATACTGTCGTCAATCGGCAAACATAAACCATCCACAACCTTCTGACGTTCCAAGTCGGGCTCAAAGCTTACTTGCGCTGTGGGAATCTTAGCTTTAACTATGTCTGCAAGCTCTTGAGCGCTCGCAACAGGGGTTGCACCGGCGATAAGATAGTTCACCATTTTGATGTTCGCTAATGGGGCTTCCCTCAATTTTATAATGGCCCATGCTGCATCTTTGAAGTACATGACCGGGCATCTGGTTTCGGGTTTCACCCATATGATAAAGGGGTTTCCCTTCGCACATTCCTCGACAACCCATGCATTATACTGGACGATCCCCGGTGTTTTTACTCCCGGTCCCACGATGGAAGGGTAGCGCACGCCCCTGAAATCCAGCCCGAATTTCCTTTTGTAAAATAAACCCATAAGCTCAGAGAATACCTTCGTGATTCCGTAAAAGAGCTGCGGGCGTTGCAAAGTAAAATCGTTGATTTCATCTTCACGGATGTCTAAGCCATAGGTTGCAAGGGTACTGGAGAAGATCACCTGAGGCACCTCGAATAATCGTGCCGCCTCAAGAACGTGAAAGGTGCCCATGGCATTGGCCCGAAAAGAGGCGGCATTGTCCGCATCCGAAGGTACGGAGAGCATGCCCCCAAGGTGGTAGATCACCTTGGCTCTGTGGGTCTTTACAACGCTCAAAACGTGGCTGAAATTTCCCAGATCTCCACGCACGAACTCAACCTGGTCCGCCACATCATCCAGCAGCTTTGTAGAGGGCTTAATATCAAAGACGATGATGTCTTTCTCTCCCTTTTCCAGGAGAATCCGTACAACTTCCGCCCCAATAAAACCCGTTCCTCCGGTAACTAACGTGCTCACGACAACCTCCTGTAGACATTATAGGGTTGACTTTTAAAATCGGTTGGTAAACGCACTGCCACATACATAGCAGCCCTCATTTTTCGTCAGCCCAATAAAGCTGTTTCAACCGATTCAGAAACTCCCGGTCGCGCTTTTGAATTGCTGCATCCAATTCTTCTTTCGAGAAATCCAAGGCATAATCGTAAAATCCTTTCCCCGTTTTGATTCCATAATGCCCTTGAGAAACGAGACTCTGTAGTGCCTTAGGGGAATCTTTCGAGCTTTGAATGTGGGGCAAAAGATTCTCGCACACCCTGAGCCAGAGTTCCAACCCTCCTAAATCAGCTGTAAGCAAGGGGCCGATGCTCGGCAGACGAAATCCAAAGCTTCCCTTCACGGCCTTATCGATATCCTCGGCGCTCGCAACCCCTTTTTCATAAAGATCAAATACCTCCCTGACCATAGCTATCTGAATTCGATTCACCACAAACCCGGGAATCTCCTGATAGATCTTCACCGGGACCTTTCTTATCTTTGCCAAAAGACCATAGGCCGTCTCCATGGTCTCATCGCTGGTCTGCTCACCCTTCACAACCTCTACAGTCGGCACAATGTGCGGTGGATTAAACCAGTGCGTGATAACCAGCCGCTCTTTATCTTTCACTTGTGCGCCAATCTCTCTCAAGGTAAGAGATGAGGTATTCGTGGCTATAATAGTATTTTTTCTACAAAAGCGTTCAACTTCTTGAAAGAGCCCTTGCTTGAGTGACAGATTTTCGGGAGCTGCCTCCACAACAAAATCGCTTCCCTCCACAGCAGCCCTTAAATCAGTATTGGTAGACAGCCGTTGGAAGGCCAGGTTCATATCCTGTTCCCCAATAAGATCGAATTGTCGAAAAAGCTCCAGGTTTTTCTTAATGTGAGCCTTAGCCGTGTCAAGGATTGATTCCTTTACATCGTAAAGCCACACGTGGTATCCGCCCATAAGAAAACTTTGGGCGATTCCATGTCCCATAATGCCGGCACCAAGAACGGAGATATTACGGATCTCCTCAAGTTTCATGAGACACTCCTTTCTGAACGAACCGAACTATCCAGCCAAGATACGGGGTAACCAAAGGACCAGGTCCGGAAAAGTGATAGTGAGAATCACCACGACGATCTGAATACAGACGAAGGGAACGACGCCGAGATACATGTCGCGGAGTTCGATCTCCGGGGCAATGCCCTTGAGGTAAAAGATGGAGTAGGCGAAGGGCGGCGTCAGGAATGAGATCTGAAGGCTGGTGCAGATTACCAGCCCCACCCACAGAGGATCAAATCCCAGGTTGAGAAGAATGGGTGAAAAGATGGGGACTGTAATCAGAAGGATGCCGATCCAGTCGATAAACATGCCGAGGAAAAAGATAATCCCCAGTACAGTGATAAAGATGCCCCACGGGCCCAGACCAAGGCCCATGAGCACATCGGTGATGACCTGACCACAGCCGGCATTGAGAAAAGCGCCGGTGAATAGATTGGAGGCAATGGCGATGACGATGATCATGGAGGTGATCTTCAGGGTGATATAGCAGTTCCCCAGGAAGCTCTTCCAGGTTAACCTTCTGTATGCCAGTGCCAGGCAGGTGGCACCCAAAGCGCCTACAGCCCCGGCCTCGGTGGGGGAGGCAAACCCAACGAAAATGGAACCTAAGACGAGGACGATGATAAGAAGCGGCGGCAAGAGATAGCGTGCGCCGTCAATGAGGGACTCCATAGAGAAAAACTTCGGTTGGTTCTCACGCACCATGCTGGGGCCCAAGGACGGCGTGATAGCAGTGCGGATCAAGATATAAACAATGTAAAAGCCTCCTAACATCAAACCCGGAATGACGGCCCCTGAAAACATCTGAATCACGGAGACCCCTGCCATGGGCGCATATAGGATAAGCATGATGCTTGGAGGGATGAGAATGCCCAGGGTCCCGCCGGCACACACAGCGCCGCTGGCTAAGCCGGGCGAATAGCGTGCCTTGAGCATAGTAGGTACCGCCATCAAGCCAATAGCCGTCTCCGAGGCCCCCACCACCCCGGTAGTAGCCGCGAACATCACAGCAAGGACGATTGTGGCTATGGCCAGACCGCCGTTGACTTTTCCCATCCATCCATGGAGGACATTGAAGGCCCTCTCCGCCACGCCCGATGTCTGCATCATAGTGCCCATGAAGATGAACAGCGGTACGGCAGCGAGGATGTACTCTGAGAGGATTCCGTTAACCACCCGCTGGGGGATCATATAGAGGAAGGCGTTCCCGGAGGTCAGGAAACCAAACAAGAGCCCCATCGTGCCAATGCCGAAGGCCAGGGGAAAACCGGCCAGCAGGATGAAAAGGCTCAGAATCATCAAAATTGTGATTAACTCAGGGCTCATGGGGTTTTCCTTTGATAGCAATTTGGAGTGCGCGCAGGAACTCAGCCGCCCCTTGAAGTAGAAATAGTAGGAATCCGAAGGCGATGAGACTCTTGAAGGGCCAAAGTTGCGGCCGCAAGATGCTGGATGAGGAGCACTCTCCGGAACTGAACGCCCAGTAAGCATGTTCGCCGCATTTCCATACCAAAACGATAAAGAGCGGAAAGAAAAGGAAAATATAGCAGAAAACATCAATGACGGCCTGCCGCCGTGGAGACAATCGCACATAGAGAAGGTCCATGCGCACATGGCCCTTGAGATGGTGGCAATAGGCGGCGCCAAGCATGGCATAGGCGCCGTACATCATATACGTAGCCTCGAAGACCCAGGACGTGGGTTTAACGACCACATAACGCATAGTGATGTCGTAGCATATGACCACCGTGAGCACCACGATCAGCAGACTCGAGACCTTTCCCGTCCAAATACTGATCCAATCGATGAAGCGGAGAACTTTCTCCATACCGACCTCCAAGACAAAAAAGAAGGGTCATCATCCCATGAGCAAGAAGCTATGGGATGATGATCCTTTGGCATGCATCCCTCAAACGGCCGCGATCATCTTAATGGGGCAGGTGAAACATCTCGCTGTACGGCCACCACCGCTTGCCAAAGGCCTTCTGTGAATCCCAGACCTTCTTGAAGAACTCATCCTTGGCGCCCAGCTCGTCCATATATTCCCAGGCCCAATCGTTCAATGTCTTCACCGTCTCCGGTTCCATGATCACGACCTGAATCCCTTTTTCCTTGAAAAATTCCATGGCCTCGACACTCTTCCACTCCATCCAGAGGTAGTTATCCAGGCGGAACTTGCCCACAACCGCCTCGAGAATCACTTTCAGATCATCGGGCAACGCTTCCCATGCCTTCTTGTTAATGAGAAGCTCGATGCCCGAAGCGGGCTGATGGACGCCCGGCAACATGACGTACTTGCAGATCTCCCAGATGCCCAGGGTCTTGTCAAAGGCGGGGATGCTGTATTCGGCAGCATCGATGACGTTTCTCTGCAAGTTGGGCATGATCTCTCCAGCTGGCATGAAGACAACGGACATCCCATGCTTCTGTAATACGTCCCCCATCAGGGGCATCATGCGCATCTTGATGCCCTTAAAATCCTCCAGCTTGCGCAGGGGCTTCTTGGACCACATGAAATCCTCCATGGCGATGGGCCCGGCCATCAGGATCTTGACGTTGTAGCCATACCTGTCGTACATCTCCTGCCAGAGTTTGTAGCCGCCGCCCTCATTCTGCCACGCCATCATATCGACAACGTTCAAGCCGCCAGGAGCAGCGGTGAACAAAGGTGCTGACAGGATCTTTCCCACCCACTGGGCGCTGTAGCCGTAGTTGGCCTGATAGACGCCGTCGCTGACCGCCTTAAGGCCCTCGAAAGGCGGCACCAAGGCGCCGGCCGGAAAAACCTCGAAGACCAAGCGGCCTTGTGTAGTCTTCTCCACTTCTTTTGCTAACATGAGGAGGTTGTCGTGGTAAAGCATCCCGGCAGGCACGAATCCCTGGACCTTCCATTTAATGACCTTCTCTTTTGCCATACCGACATTACAAAAAGACACCAGCGCCCCTGCTACCAACAAGGCCATAAAGATTCTCTTTTTCATAAAACCTCCCTCCACATTTAATTGTTGATGTTGTAATGCCAATACTATGAAAATCTAAATTTATTTAATAGAAAAAGGCTCAATCAATAAATGTGTGTCTGGTTTAGAAACATCGGTTTTCTAAAGTCCCTTTAGTCCCCAATTAGTCTCTGGACGAAAACCCCTCAATCGGGATTTAACATGCATTCACTCCATTTTCAACTGTCTGAATTTGCGTTGTTTTTCAAATCAGCAATCAGCAATCGTGACTGAATCACGCCAAGGCGTGATTTCCGTTCAGGCACAAATTAGGCCTTTCAGAGATGCGCGACCAACGCCTCTTTATGTTTGCCATCTTCTGGCCACCGGTCAAATCGAACGACCGTTCGATTTTCTAACTCTACGATTGAAATGTCAAGAAAAAATCAAGATGTCAGGGAAAAAACACCTAAAATTGCCGAGTCTGCAATTTTACAACTTCCTAATTCTACTCCGACAGATAAATGAAATTTCTTAAATTAACATTTTCATCAGATA
>CAYPDL010000098.1:0-10804 GCA_964409475.1 uncultured Desulfobacteraceae bacterium
CTTCGTAATATACTGATATTATTACATGTGTTAATCTTACACCATCAATCCGGCGAAAACCGGATCCAGGCAGAGTCACCTGATCATTGTTAGAGGTGTATGTAGGCTAAAAGCTGACCTATAGGCCAAACAACCCAAGGCTCACCTTATTCGGCCAATATTTTATGAACTTCAAGACGTTGTGGTGTCATCAATCAGGGGGTTTGAACGAACCTTGACGCATAATTCGCCGTTAGTCACATCTGGATCAAGGTTCCAGACATCCTGAAAGGCCATAGCCGAGACGGAAAAGGTGTTCCGCCGCGCCTGGATCAGAAAATCGTCCAGGGAAAGCAGCTTCTCCGGCCTCCCCGCATTGCCTGCACAAAAAGCGCTGCAGGCGGTCCTGGCGGGCTCCAATTCTTTTTCCGCCATGGGCAGAACTGAAGGGTCTGGCTCTTCCGGCGCGGACCAGACCCGGGTTGGTCTCCCCCCTCGCTTCGAGGGCCAACGTGATCAGTATCTGGCTGCAACTGTACCCCCGCCGTATGATGATTGCCAACTATGCTGTGTATATCAGTAGAGATCCGGGTCAGGAGGGCCCGACTTCGGCTATCTCCGGAGGGGATTTGGTCCACCATCTACCGTGGTCGACTGGAGTGAAGAAAATGACTATTTCCGATGGGATTCCCGCCTGGCACGTTCTGCATTTTCACGGGCGATGCCTAAAAAAACACGGTACGGTCCTGGAGTTCCATGGGGAAAAAAGGCAACCCTGTCCCCGGGAAAAACCGGATCATAGATGTTGATGACCCGCCCATTTCGAAAAACGGATTCGACTTTGTCCAAGGGCAGCCGGAGTTCTGTTGCGATGTCATGGGCGAGACGTCCCTCCGACGGTATATCCATTTCCATCTGATAGGGCAGCCCCTGTTCATCCATAGAATCGCGCAGAAAACCAAAGACATGAATGTCCACTTTTCTCAAAGGATCTAACATAGATGGATTACCCTCCTCCCACAGGGGGAAACAGCGCCACTCGCTCATCCCCATTCAGGGGCTTATTGGATCTTGCACTCCGCCCGTTTACCATAATGACCTTGACCTCTTCTCCGGGTACACGCAGCCTCTCACACAGGTCGCGGACGGTCGTCCCCACCGCAACCTCTATACGGATCCCTCTGGAAGGGTCATAGTCAGAGACGTGTTTCCGCAAGGTTGAACTCAAAAAGACCTGAAGCGCCATTTTCCAATCCTTTCCTCCAGCACTGACCAAAGGCTGCAAGTTCACCACAGGAAGGGCCCTCAACAGATCCCAACTCCTCACGTCGGATCGTCCGGGAAAGATCTTCCCGTCCAGGGTTTGGATCAGGATTTCTTTATAGCATCCCTCATGGTCGCAGTCAACATTCCAAAAAATCTCCCCTTATATCAATTATGACTTAACACATTGAATTAACTTAATTATTTTCTTGCAAAACCTTTTACCTTGTTGTATCTTTTTGGATGTTAGGCCCTGGAGGTTCCTTGACCATTGTGCGTCAGGAATAGCCGTGAGATTTGGCGCGCCTGGCCAGATGCGGGCTCCTGCAGGAGGAAGTCATTTCAATTCCAGATCGCTAAAGGAGGTGGCCATGTTTAAAATCATTCGGGTCAACATGTCTGATCTTTCCATTAAGTCGGAAGAGATACCGAAAGACTATCAGGGGCTTGGGGGGAGGGGATTCAGTTCCGCCCTGATCGCCAAAGAGGTGAACCCCATCTGTTCGGCAATCGGGCCGTACAATAAACTGGTGATTGCTCCCGGTCTCCTGGGCGGCACCAACTGTGCCAATTCCGGTCGCGTCTCCGTGGGTGCAAAAAGCCCTTTGACCGGGGGAATAAAGGAAGCCAATTCCGGCGGTCAGGCCGGCACATATCTTTCCAGACTCGGCATCGCTGCCATTGTTGTAGAGGGAATGCCTCAAAAGGGAAGACTCTACAAGCTGTTCGTCGGCAAGGATAAATGTGAACTCCTTCCGGCCGATGAACTGAAAGGGATGGGTAACTACGATACCGTGGAGAGGCTGAAGGACGAATTCGGTCCCAGCTCGGGGTATGTCACGATTGGCCAGGCCGGAGAATGGATGATGGCAGGGGCCAGTGTGGCTTTTACGGACAGGGAACTCCGTCCCACCCGTCACGCGGGCCGCGGAGGAATGGGTGCGGTCATGGGCTCCAAGGGGCTCAAGGCCATCGTCATCAATCCGGAAGGGGGAGAAACGGCCCCCATCGTAGACAAGGATGCGTTCAAGGAGGCCGCCAAACGGTTTGCAAAGGCGTTAACAGAGCATCCGGTGACCAGCCAAGGTCTTACCAACTATGGTACAGACATTCTCATCAATATCATCAATGAAGCAGGGGGGCTTCCCACAAGAAATTTCAGCAGCGGTCGGTTTGAGGGAGCTGACAAAGTGGGAGGGGAAACCCTCAACAAGATCACCCTTGACAGAAAAGGGGACCCGAGCCATGGCTGCATGGCGGGCTGCATCATCCGGTGTTCCGGCACCTACCTGGACGAACACGGCCAATTTTTGTCCAAATGGCCTGAATACGAGACGGTCTGGGCCTTCGGTCCCAACTGCGGCATTGATGATCTGGATGCCATCGCCCGCATGGACAGGGCCTGCGATGACTACGGTGTGGATACCATCGAGATGGGCGCTGCCATCGGTGTGGCCATGGAGGCGGGCGTCAAGGCATTCGGGGATGTGGCCGGCGCTGAAGAACTCCTGGCAGAAGTCGGAAAGGGCAGCGCTTTGGGGAGAATCATCGGCTCCGGTGCCGCCACGGTAGGAAAAACCTACGGGGTGACACGAATTCCGGTGGTGAAGGGACAGGCCCTTCCGGCCTATGATCCGCGGGCGGTAAAGGGTGTGGGCGTGACCTATGCCACATCACCCATGGGCGCCGACCATACAGCCGGATATGCCGTGGCCACAAACATCATGAATGTGGGCGGACAGCTGGATCCGCTGGTGGTGGAGGGACAGTGCAAGCTGTCGAGCGATCTTCAGGTCGCCACGGCAGTCATCGACACGGTCGGGCTCTGCCTGTTTGTGGCATTCCCCATGCTGGATATCCCGGATGCCTTCAATGCCGTGGTGGACATGGTCAATGCCAAGTACGGGATCAGTCTGAACGCTGAGGACGTGAGCGGCCTGGGAAAGAAAATCCTGGGGATTGAAAAGGGGTTTAATCAGCGCGCGGGCTTTACTTCAGCCCACGACCGCCTCCCTGAGTTCTTCAAATACGAGAAACTGCCGCCCCACGGGCACACCTTTGATGTCCCGGACGAGCAACTCGATTCTGTTCTCAATTTCCAATGAACACGCCCCAAAAACAGCCCGCCTCAAAAGAGGCGGGCTGCAGAAACCCTTAAATCGGAAAAAGCGGCCACTTCGGGGCAGGTAGCCATTTCGGGTGCAATAGCACTGGGCCCGGCGAAGAGTCCGCCAAAGAATTCCAGTTCCCATCACGCCAATACGACAGCACTCCATCATTTCTGAATAGACCCAGGACTCCAAATTAATCGAAAAATCGTCCAGGGAAAGCAGCTGTTCAGGCCTGCGCGCATTGTCTCCCCAAGAAGGTCTGCACGCAGCAGGGCCATCTTTCTCCGGCCTTCCCCTGAGAGCAATAGCTGCAACGTTGGACGAAACCACCATCATTGCACGCAGCAAACAAAAGGGGAGGCGTAGCAGGCCGGCAGCCTAGCCCAGGTCTCAAAGGCCCCCCGGCACTATCGATGCGTGGCACTTTTCCATATTCTCCCTTGCGTTTTTGGGAGGCAATGATATGCTGACATCCGGAGTTGTTTCCGATCGATTGAAGAACCCCGCAGTCCCGCCTGAACAGCGGGACGGGGATTCTCCCAAATTTAAGGAGAATCCTTTACATTTTAAGTCCACTCGCCCGGTTAAATCCTCCAGTCGAAGACCCTGTCTTTAGCGGGGCGGAGGGCCGCAAAGCGGCATTTAACTGGGCGAGCTAATCCCGCTGCAAGCGGGACCGCATGCAACGGGGAATTCGCTCGCTTTGAATTTTCAACGAACGTGTTACGATTTTCGCTTTTTTGGGTCCATGACAAGGAGGTATTGCTGGTATGTCCGAAGAAATTCGCTGGGTAAAGACCCACTGTGCCAGGATGGATCATGGCGGCTGTGGGTTATTGGTAGGCGTCAGGGACAATACGATTGTCGAGGTCAAGGGGGATCCGGAAGGATTCTTGAATAAAGGCTATACCTGTTATAAGGGAAACGTATCCCAGGATCGTCTATACCATCCCGATCGCCTGCGCCATCCCCTGAAACGTGCAGGGAAGCGGGGCGAGGGGAAGTGGCAGCGGATCTCCTGGGAGGATGCCCTAAATGAGACCGCTGAAAATTTTCTGAGGATAAAGGAAACATACGGGGCCCGTGCGGTCGGTTTCGGCGTGGGCATGCCCAAAGGCCTGGAGCATTTTGTCCTGATCCGGCTTGCCAATATTTTCGGCTCGCCCAATGTCATCGCCTCTCAAGACGTCTGCCATGCCCCCAGGGAGATCACGGGCGTGCACACCTGCGGGTTCTATCCGGTAGCTGATTTACATCATCCCACCCGACTGGTCCTCTCCTGGGCCAGCAACCTTCTTTCCACCAGCGAAGAGGGGCAGATCGCCAGCCTTCTGCTGGGTCAGCTTCGAAACGGGGCCGGGCTGATCGTTGTGGACCCTCGAAAGACCGAGCTTGCGGAGCGCGCAGATATCTGGCTGCAGCTTCGACCCGGAACCGCCCAGGCCCTTGCCCTGGGGTTCCTCCACGTCATCATCGAGGAGTCGCTTTACGACAAGGCCTTTGTCGAAAACCATACCTACGGATTCGACGATCTTTCCCGGCACGCGAAAGGCTACAGCCCTGAGGCGGTGTCTGAGATCACCTGGGTCCCGGCCGACCTGATCCGCCAGGCCGCCCGTCGTTATGCCGATGCCAAACCTGCGGCCCTTCAGTGGGGCAACGCCATCGAGCATGATGTCCATGCCTTTGATGCAACCCGTTCCCTGGTCTGCCTCATGGCGGTCTGCGGAAACCTGGAGGTATCCGGAGGCAATGTCCAGGCCCACGAACCCGACATCATGGGCCTGGGAGAATTCGTGCGGGCCGACCTCATCCCGGACAAACGCAAGGAGATGATCGGGGCCTTTCACGGCACCATCCCGAGACTCATGACCGTCCCACCCGGACTCTTCCGGAAAGCGGTCCTCGAAGACGCGCCCTACCCCATGAGAGGATATTACGGCATATGCACCAATCCCCTGGTGGCCTGGGCTGACAGCCGACTCACCTATGAGGCCCTGACACGCCTCGATTTTGTTGCAGTCGCGGACCTGTTCATGACGCCCACGACCGCCATGGCCGATATCGTCTTTCCGGTGGCGCACCAGTACGAGATGAACGATATCGGTCACTACGGCATCGGACACGGCATGATACTGGCCCGGCCCAGGATCGTCGATCCTCCCCCCGAATGCTGGCCCGACATGAAGATCATGAACGAACTGGGGAAGCGTGTGTCAGACCCCCAATACTGGCATGACGACTTCGAGGCCTTCCTGGAAGACGTTCTAAAGCCGTCGGGTCTCTCCTATCAGGAGTTCGTTGTGAGAGGGCATCTGAAAGGTCCTGACCGGTTCAGGCTCTACGAGAAAAAGGGGTTCCGCACGCCCACGGGAAAGGTGGAACTGAAGCTGAGCACGGCCGACAAATTCAAGCTGAAGCCCCTCCCTGAATTCGCCGGCCTCCCCGAAGCGGATGATGCGGACTATCCGCTGATCTTGATCAGCGCCAAGAGCCGCTATTACCTTCTTTCTTCGTACAGATGGGTGAAGCGGCTTCGTGATAAAAGACCCGTTCCCCTGGTGGAAATCCATCCCGAAACAGCAACGGCCCGTGGAATCGTTGACGGCGACGAGGTGCTGATCCGCACCCGGTACGGCGACATCACCCAGACGGCCCGGGTTACGGACAGGATTCATCCACGGGTCGTAAGCGCAGATCTGGGATGGTGGTTTCCGGAAGGGGATGCCGCAACGCAGTTCGAATGGCAGAGATCCAATTTCAATATGCTGACCTCTATCGGGAAGCTGGGAAAGGAATTCGGCACGCCCAACATCGCGAACCTCCCGTGCGCGATAGAAAAGAAGGCCCCATAACCCGATCCATGAGATAGCTTTCCAAACTTGAATCTTGAAACTGGATAGTCGTTACTTGATGCTGGATGCTGGATATTTGATACTGGTTGTTTTGAGCTTTAAGTTTGTCACCAGTTGCTGATTTTGCCAAATTTGAAGTTACGAGCTTGAAGTGCCTAATCACGCCTTGGCGTGATTAAAAAGGAAGATTCCAATTTGAACTTCCAACTCCACACTTCACACTTCTTTGCTTCACGCTTCGCGGGATGTTTCAATTGCGTGCCTTAAATGTCATTAAGAAAAGCGTCGTCTCACGAAGACAGAATGGAAAGGGACAGGGAAAAGTTAGACTTTTTCATTTGACAGTGAACTTCTTTGAAAGTATCGTTCTCCAATAGTATGGACTTCCCGCTCTCCAGGAGGATCAGGCCGCGAACCCGAAACTGAGAATGTGAAAGGAGTCCGAAATTTTATAATCCCGCTAAATATCCTCGACCAATAACCAGCAACGAGAGACAGCCTACACAGAAAAGATTCCAAAGGAGAAGATTATCGGCGCAAGAAGGCAGACAACCATCAATGCTGATCCAAAGGCCTGGGATGCGGCCAAGATTATTTTTAAGGAATATGATATGACCGTAACGGACGCTACCCTCTGTATGCCGGGCAGAGAATGTTGCGTGTCGAAATCTCTTGTAACCGGAATAACTGAGGAGTGTAGTGCCGGGTTGGTTTGCCCTGAGCGTTTGCCTTGCATCACTCCAATACTCCACAACCAGCATGTATGGCCACATGTCGTCAGTTGAGCGGTTCAAAGGACCAAATACCCTAACCGCGAAGGAGATCAGAAAATGAAAATCACAAAACACTCATGGCCGATCCTAATCGTTTCGGGACAGTTCAATGCGCAGAATGATGAAGGATTCCGACTGAGGCAATTGAAAACAGAGCTTGAAGAGGTTCAGCATTGCAGCGTCATCCCTTCCTTTTCTTATGAAGACGGCTATGAGGTATTCCTTTCAAGATCGGATTTCGGTTGCATCGTCGTGGACTGGGATATTCCCCAGGAGACACCCGAAGAGAAAATGACCCCGGATCAATTTGTGATTCTCATGAGAAAGCGACACAAGGGGGTCCCCATTCTTCTGCTGACCGGGCGTATGGGGGTTGAAGAGATCCCGCTGGAGATATTCAAAGATGTGAACGGCTGCCTCTGGAAAACCGCCGACACCATTTCTTTCTTGGCCGGGCGGATCGAAATCCATCTCCTGGAATATGTCAGGAAGGTCTACCCCAGCTTTTTCGCCATGTTGGTACGATATGCAAATGAATATAAGTATGCCTGGCATACGCCGGGACACATGGGCGGCGAAGGATTCCTGCGAAGCCCGGCGGGTGTTGCGCTCTATAAATTCTACGGCGAGAACATGTTCCGATCGGATTTGTCCGTCTCAGTGCCTGAACTGGGTTCCCTGCTGGAGCACAGCGGCGTGGTGGGCGATGCGGAAAAAAACTCGGCCCGGGTCTTTGGCGCGGATCATACCTACTACGTCCTGAACGGCACATCCAACGTGAACCAGATTATCTGGAGAAGCCAGCTTTTGAGAGACGATATCGCCTTTGTGGACCGCAACTGCCACAAGTCGCTCAATTATGCCATGGTCATCACCGACGCCTTCCCCGTCTACATGATTCCCAGGAGGAACCGGCGGGGCATTATAGGACCGGTTCGTCTTTCGGAATTCTCCCCCGAATCCATTCGGAAAAAGATCAGAGATGACAGGCTGATCCCTGAAAGGCTGAAGGCAAACCCCGTCAAGATGTCGGCATTGACCAATTCCACCTATGACGGCGTCTGCTACAATGTGGTCAACATAAAGAAACAGTTGGAAAAAAGCGTTGAGAACCTTCATTTTGACGAAGCGTGGTATGCCTATGCCCGTTTCCATCCCATATACAGGGACCATTACGGCATGACAGATGATGACCTGGATGAACATCACCCGCCGATTTTCTGCTCTCAGTCCACCCACAAGCTGCTGACCGCCTTCTCGCAGGCGTCCATGCTTCACATCAAGGACGGGGGCAGCGTCAAGATCGATCATGACGAATTCAATGAATCCTATATGATGCATGGCTCCACCTCGCCTCAGTACAGCTTGATCGCGTCCCTGGATGTGGCCACCCGGATGATGGAAGACAACGGCGAGGTCATGATGAATGACATTATTGTGGAAGCCATTCAGTTGAGGAAGAAGGTGGTGGCCATCGAAAAGGAGTTCAAAAAGAAGAATAAAAATGACTGGTTCTTCGGCATGTGGCAGCCCAAAAAGGTCATGGTGAAGGGGAAACAAGTGCCGTTTGAAGATGTGGACAACTCGTTTTTAGCCGCGAACCAGTCGCCGTGGGTATTCACAAGCAAAGACAATTGGCACGGGTTCGACGACATGGAAGAAAATTACGCCATGCTGGATCCCATCAAGCTGACCTTCACAACGCCGGGCATCGATGACAAGGGAAAGATGGGCAGTGAGGGGATCCCGGCCTCCGTGGTGACCAACTACCTGATCGACAAAGGGATTGTCTGTGAAAAGACCGACTATTATTCATTTCTGCTTCTCAATTCCCTGGGGACCACCAAGGCCAAACAGGGGACCCTCCTGTCGGCCATGTTGGGGTTCAAGGACGTCTACGACACCAACGCGCCCTTGTCCCGGATATTTCCCGCCCTTGTTCGGGATTATCCGGACCAGTACCAGGGAATCGGGTTGAAGGAACACTGCAACGACATTCACCTCTATTTCAAGGAACACCACATCCTCGAAAGGATGCAGGCGGCCTTTCAGGTCATCCCCGATCAGACCATGAAACCCTCTGAAGCCTACCATCAGGTGGTCCGGAAAAATGTGGAATTTGTCGAACTGGACCAGATGGTGGGACGCACGCCGGCCGTTATGATGGTGCCCTACCCGCCTGGCATCCCCATTATGATGGGCGGAGAAATCATGAATGAAAAGGCCGGGCCTATATTTGAATACCTCCAGCTTCGGCAGGATTTTGAAAATGCCTTCCCGGGGTATGAAAGCGAAATACACGGCGTGGAAAGGACCGAACGGGATGGAAAGAAATTTTTCAGGACGTTGTGCCTAAAACAAAAGTAAGCACCGAACGTAAGAGATCCTCAACGACTCAACCACGTCACGAAGTCTGTACATAGGGAGGTTAACATGCCGGATGAGACCAAAAAGCTGGGATTAGTAGGTGCTGTCTTTCTGATTGTATCGAGCCTGGCCGGAAGCGGCGTCATCGCTTTGCCGCAGCAACTGGCGGCTACCGGTTCGATCACACTCATTTCATTTATACTCGTCACCATCGGGGCACTGTTTCTGACACTGGTATATGTTCGTGCGGGCGCCCTTTTTGACGACCCCAGCCCGACCGCACTGGCAACGTATGTGAACCCGGTTCTCGGGGCAAAGAGCGGTTTCTTTTACGTCTATGGAAACCTGATCTCCAACGTATCCATTCTGATTGCGGGCTTAGGCTATCTGGCCCTGTTTGTCCCCGCACTCAATCATCCCATTGTACTCGGCATCACGGTAATTGTACTCATCTGGCTGTTTGTCGCCTTGTCCCTTCGCGGGGTCGATATCATCACCAAAGTGGTATCCAGCACCGTAACCCTGCTTCTTATCTCGGTAATCATCACTGCCACGGCTGGATGGCTGGACTTCGATCCCACCCTGTTCAAACAGAACTGGAACGTGTCGGGTCATACTGCCGGCAATGCCATCATGTCCGGATTCGCCATATTAATCTTTGCCTTTGTCGGCGTGGAAAGCGTCGCTACAAACAATGAACATATTCGCAATCCGAAAAAGATTGTCCCCGTTGCAACCATTGTGGGCTTCGTTATCGTGGCGATCATTTACATCGCTTCCACCACCGTCATTGAAGGGATGTTCCCGGCCAAGGAAATCCAGAACGCACCCGCCTCATTTGCATTGTCCATGCAGCACATCTGTCACTCAAAAATAGCAGCGGACGTGGTTTCCGCAGTGATGGCCATTGCCTGTATCGCCAGTTTCCTCGTCTGGAACCTATCATGTGTCAGCGCCGCCAAAACCAGTGCCGACAACGGGTTCCTCCCCAAGGCCTACTCCTATACCAACAAACATGGGATCAACAGCAAGGGTCTCGTCATCAACGGCGTTATCATGACCGTGGTTGAATTGATCCTCATGATGCTTGGCAGCAATGTCGCCGCCGCATTCAACATCACCGTAACCATCTCCGTGCTGTTGCTTCTCTTCCCCTACTTCTGGTCAGGCATTGCCCTCCTGAAAAAAGACAAGGCAACAGGGTCAAGATCCGTCAGCACCAAAATCATTGTATTCATGTCATCCGTTTTCATCATATCCGCCTTTGCATCGGCCACGCTGGATGAACTCTGGCTGGTCATCGCCCTGGTTATGGTTGTGATGGCCGCCTACGCAATGCTTTTCACAAAAAGGGAAGAAGCCGCTTAACGCGGGCGGAGACCGTCCGCAAGGAACTGCAATGAAGAATGAAAAGTAAAAAGTAAGAAGTAAAGAATAGTCAGGAAGTGGTCATGAG
>CAYPDL010000098.1:10904-15306 GCA_964409475.1 uncultured Desulfobacteraceae bacterium
TGGTTTTCAATTCCCCTCGTTTTGAGCTCTACGTTCCGAGCTCCGCGTTCAGGAGGCATTTCCATGAGAGTGAAGATGTTTCGATTCTGGTCTTTAGTCCCCGCAATTATTGTGGCCCTTGCGACAATTGCCCCGGCGGCCGAGGTTTCAGACAGCGCCGTCCAGGATGAAATCAAGGCCCTCAAAAAGATGGTTCTCGAACTCCAGAAGCGGGTGCATGAGCTTGAAGCGGACAGGGTGAAACCCGTGATGGAACCATCCCCGACAGTTCAGAAAGCGGAACCCGCGCCAGGGGAAAAGGTCCCTGCCAGGCCTGCTCAGCCCAGGATCAAAGTTGGCGCCAGGCCCCACCTTAAGCCTGGTAAACCGGTCGCCGCAAAGGAGGGGGCCGAGTCTCCCGCGCCGCTTGAGATCGGCGGCCGCCAGGTCCGAGTGGGCATTGCCGGCGCTATCCAGGTCGATGTGATCCACGATTTCAATGCGGTGGGACTGAAGCCCGGAGGGAACCTGGAGCGGGAGTTTATTACCGCAGACATTCCCGTGGGCGGACCGGCCAGGGACATCACCAACCGCACCGGTTTCAGTCCTAACCAGAGTTTTCTTTCCGGCTGGGCCGAGACCGATACGCCCTGGGGTCCCTTCCGGGTTTACGCGGACGTGAACCTCATGGGATCCGTCACGGACACGGAATTTCAGATTTACAAGGCATACGGAGAGTGGGGATGGCTCAAAGCGGGCCTGGATTATTCCATATGGCTGAATCAGTCCGCCATACCGGACACACTGGATTTTGAGGGACCCGACGCCGCCCCCGAGGTGCGTTTCACCCAGGCGAGCCTCAAGATCCCGTTGCGCCCCGCTTCGGAGAAGCGGGACCTTTTTTTCACCGTGGGCGTGGAGGATGCCCAGGCAGATATGACCCTGCCAGGGGGGGCCAATATCACCTCGGTGGACCAGTTGCCGGCGATCATTGGAAAACTATCTTATGAGCCCGACTGGGCCCATGTGGAGTTGGGCGGGCTCTATCGACGCCTGAAAGCCCAAGGTGCGGGATACGACCAGACGGTGAACGGATGGGGAGTGATATTGAGCGGAAGCATCGATACGTGGAAGAACGACAGCCTCATATTGGGCGGCCTGTATGGGAATGCCCTCGGGGCCTACATTCAGGACACGGCCGGTTTGGGGCTGGACGCAGCCCCCGCGTCGACTGCCGATTCAAGCCTGAAGGCTATCCCAGCCTTCGGAGCGTGGGCCGCCTACCAGCACTGGTGGTCACAATCACTTCGGTCAACCGCCACGTATAGTTTTGTTCGCTTAGACAGCGATTTCGACCTTTGGCCCAACACTGCCGGCACGGGGACCTACAAACAGACCCACTATGTCTCAGCAAACCTCATCTGGAGCCCCTGGCCCCCCTTTGACGTGGGGCTCGAATACCTGTTCGGCCATCGCACGGTTACGGACCGTACGGCGGTGGACGGCAGCACCACGGGCCAGAACCACCGCCTTCAGTTCACCATGCGGTGGAACTTCGATTGGAAGCGGTGATCCACCGGCTTTGGAGGGTGTGATTCGGTCAAATGTGAGGACATCGAGAGGATAAAGGCAACCATGGAGAAACCTGCAGGCACCGGATCTCAAGGGGTTTACGGGCAAAGAGAGCGGGGGAGGTCGACAACGGCCGGCAAAGGGACCATCGGGTGGGTATCCCTGGCCATGATCAACCTGGCGATCATTTACTCTGTCAGGGGCCTGCCTCTCATGGCCGAAGAGGGATTTCGCGCCATTACCTTCATGGCCGTTTCCGCCGCCTTTTTTCTCATTCCCATTTCCCTTGTCACCGCGGAACTCTCCTCCACATGGCCGCCCAAGGGGGATGGGGGCGTCTATATCTGGGTTAATGAAGCCATGGGAGAGCGGTGGGCCTTTCTGGCGATCTGGCTCCAGTGGAGCGAGAACGTTATCTGGTTCCCCACGGTGCTCTCCTTTATCGCGGCCACCCTGGCCTATGCCTTTTCACCGGACCTGGCCAATAACAAAGTCTACACCCTGGTGGTGGTGCTGGTGGTTTACTGGGGCGGCACCTTCGCCAACCTGCACGGGATGAAAACCTCCGCCTGGATCAGCACGTTAGGGGTCATCAGCACCCTCATCACCACGGGCCTGATCGTTTTTCTGGGATTCAGGTGGATCCTGGCCGGCAATCCCTGCCAGATCCATTTTTCGCTGGCTTCCCTCATCCCGGATTTCACCCACATGGACAGCTTTGTCTTCCTTGCCGGCGCCCTGGTCATCGTTTCCGGGATCGAGGTATCCGCTGCCCACGCCTCCCGGGTCAAAGATCCCGAACGCTCTTTTCCAAAAGCGGTTTTCCTTTCCGTGTTTGTTTCCATCTCCGCCATCATAATGGGTTCCCTGGCCATTGCCTTTGTGTTGCCCCAGAAAGAGATCAGCCTGGTGGCCGGGCTCATGGAGGCATTTGACAAGTTTTTTGCGGCCCATGGCCTGCACTGGCTGGTGCCAATAGTGGCCCTCCTTGTTGTGGTGGGCTCCCTGGGGGAGGTGTCCGCCTGGATTTTAGGCCCCAGCAAGGGGTTGCTCGTATCGGCCCGGCATGGTCTGCTGCCGCCCATTCTGCAGCGCCGGATCCATGGGGATGTGCCTGTGAACATACTGATACTCCAGGCCGTGGTGGTGACAGGACTGGTTTTCGTATTCCTGCTCATGCCCACGGTGAGCAGCGCCTACTGGATTCTCACGGCCCTCACGGCCCAGCTTTACCTGATCATGTACCTGCTCATGTTTCTGTCCGCTCTGGTCTTGCGGTATAAACGGCCGGACGTCCATCGCCCCTACCGGGTCCCCTTGGGCAATTTCGGCATGTGGCTGGTGGCGGCCTTCGGATTGTTAGGGGGCATGTTTACCTTTTTCATCGGGTTTTTCCCCCCGTCTGAACTGAAAACGGGGAACCTCCTCTTCTATGAATCATTTTTGATCCTCGGCATCCTTGTCATGTGCGGCGCTGCCTTTGTGATCTATGGGCTCAGAAAGCCCGGCTGGATCAATGCCGCCGGTGAAGAAGAAGCCCTGACAAAATAAGAAAGTGAAAAACAAGATAAAGGAATGGATAAGGCGCTACCTGTTGGCCGATATCTTGAGCACCCTGTTGTCTCTGGCCACGGCATGGATTATTCACCGAACCACCGGAGACAATGTGTTGGCTGCCTTTTTTGGGTCAGCGATGGCCTCCATAAGCTTCTATGGCATCATTGCTTATAACGATGTCGCAAAGGGCTTAAAGCATCACGGAAGGCACCGGTTACCATATGGTTTTATCTCTTATTTTAAGGAGTTGCGAAACCTGATTATCGAATTTGGTCCATCTGAGATTCTCGATGTGCTGGCGGTTCGGCCGTTCTTGATGTACCTGATGCCGAAGCTCATGGGAGGATTCCTTTTGGGGACCTTTATTGGAAAAATGATCGCCGATGTGGTATTTTTCATTCCCGCCATCGTGATGTACGAGTTCAGAAAAAAGCATTTATAGCCATCTACGGGTCCCCCGCCCTCCGGGATCCTCGACAGCATGGCCTGAGCGTGGCCCGGGTCGCGGCAGGAATGCCGGTTGCCCCTGCCCCCGATTTGATCGGTCCCGAGCGGCGAAGCGCCAGAACCCGATCAGCCGGGTTTTGAAAGGGGGTATCGACAGCCCAAGTTTTGCAACTCGCTCATTCAGCTCGCTTCGGAGACGCTCGGCTTCGAAACGATGTTGAAACCCCACAACGAAATCATCCTCAAAACGGAAGACGATTACGTCGCCACACGCTTGTTTCTGCCGCCATTGTTGGACCCATAGGTCGAATATATAGTGCAGGTAGATGGTTGCCGGGAGAGGGCGCTTCGGGATAACCCGTTGCCTCATAATTTCTCCAAGTTCATCTCAAAAGCCGCCTTACCGAAAGCCGGACCGCCATCACCTCTGCCCATCAGATCGTTACACGCAACATATGCCGATCGGATTCCTATTGACACACAAGTCCCGTTCCCTTATACTTTTTCACCATAAAAGTGATGTCTTATCTCATCTCATCGAGTACAAAACTGGAAACGCAGGGTAGACACAGAAAGGAGGTACACAGAGAAAGAAAAGCGTCGGTTTATTCAAGGCAGTATATTTTCATTACATAAAGGGGGTTATAGAATGAGAAATATTAAGGCGATTGTTGGATCATTGGTATTGGCTGTCTCGTTTATGTTTATGGGCCCCGGTTTGAATGCCGCGGAAGCAGGCAATATCTGTATCGAGACTTCAGGCGACTACACTTATAACCTGAACTACGTGGACCATGAAGGCAAATGGGATATGGTGGGTCGAATAGTAGGGGAAGATGCATTATGC
>CAYPDL010000099.1:0-12976 GCA_964409475.1 uncultured Desulfobacteraceae bacterium
AATGAGAATTGCTGGCAGAAGTTATAGACCCTGAAAGGGGCAAGAGTCCCTTTTGCCCTTGACGATCCGCCCTTTTAGTTCAATAATGAACTTAGGGGCTTCGCCCCAATTGGAATAATGGAATGTTGGAACACTGGAATAGTGGGTTTAGAGGAATGGGAACAACAACGGCACAGCCAAGTGTTGGCGAAAGATATATGATTATCACGCCAAGGCGTGATAGAATTTCCGAGACGTAAAATTACCGGCTGGAGGGGTGTTCATGACGCAAGCGGCGAAGATGGATCCGGACGTTTTATCCATGGTCTTTGATACCATTGACAAGCTCGAGAGAGAGAAACTCCCGTTAGAGACAAAGCTGGAGATGGACCGGGCAGGCGAGTTCCCGTCCGAGTTGATCCGTTTCATGTTGGGACCTGATATTGCCCTTCATCTGATCTTTATTCCGGAGACTTACGGCGGCCTGGGTGCCGGCGCCACGGAGATCGCCCTGGTATCTGAAAGGATGGCCAAGATGGACCTGGGCGTTGCCACCTCGTTTTTGGCCATATGCCTCGGAATGGACCCCATCCGGGTGGGGGGGACGTCTGCGCAGAAGGAAAAGTATATCGCGCGGATTGCGGAAGAGGGTCTGATCGTGGCCTACGGCGTCACCGAACCCGAGGCCGGTTCGAATGTCCAGTCCCTCAAGACCCGTGCCGACCGGGTGCTGGACGATAAGGATCAGGTAAAGGGATACCGGCTCAACGGCCAGAAGCAGTTTATCACCAACGGGGGCGTGGCCCAGCTTTACACGATCCTTGCGGATACGCCGGAAGGGCCATCCTTCTTCATTGTGGAGGCCGGTGCCGAAGGCCTCATCCCCGGAAAACATGAGGACAAACACGGCATCCGGGCCTCGGACACCTGCGCCCTCACCCTGGAAGACCTGTATGTGCCTGTGGAGGACCTGGTCGGCGGCGTGGAGGGCCAGGGGCTGAAAGAGGCCAACAAGGTATTCGGGTATACGCGGCTCATGGTGGCCACATTCGGTCTGGGCGGGGGCATGGCCTCCCTGGAAAGGGCTGTACGGTATTCCAAGGAGCGCGTCCAGTTCGGCACCACTCTGGCCTCAAAGCAGGGGTACACCCACCGTCTCCTGGTCCCCCATGCAGTCCAGTTGGAGGCGGCCCGGGCATACATCGAGGAGGTGGCCCGCAGGCTGGATACGGATGAACAAGACCTTCAGGTGGAGGGATCCATTGCCAAATATTTCGCCACCGAGGCGGGCGACGCCATGGCCAATGACGGGATCCAGGCCTTTGGCGGGTATGGCTACATGCGGGAGTATGAGGTTGAGAAGATCAAGCGGGACGTCAAGATCCTACCTATCTATGAAGGCACCAGCGAGATCCAGCGGAACATTATCTCCATGTTCCGTCTCAGGAGCACGGTGCGCTCCAAGGGCGGTTTTTACCGGGAGATGGCTGAAGGCCTGAGCAGGCTGCCGGAAGAGACCGGCGGACCCACACTGGCAAGGGCCATGCACGCGATGAATGCCGTGATCCTGGCCGCCAGGAAAGAGAAGCTCACGAAATCCCAGTATGTGATGTTCCTGTTGGCCGATATGATGACCTGGAGCGAGATCGGGAAAGCCCTCTGCCACAAGGCCGCCGTGTATAAGGGGGGGCAGACCCGCACCCCGTCGTTCATCAAGGCCGCGGCAAGGATTTTTGCAAGGGAAGCGGTGGAGAAGGTCTATGTCAACAGCCTCCGGGTCACCCAGGGCTGCGAACCGAGAATCGACCGGGCGGCAGAGGCCCTGGAAACCCTGAATCTGGCGCAGGCCATGCGAGGGAACCTCCAGGATATGGATATGCTCGCTGCTGAGCTGGTGGCGTGACGGGTTGGATGCTGGATACTGGATACTTGATCGAAGGGAAACCGAGATCTCGCTGAAGCGGGACTGGATTCTGGATTTTTCAAGTTTGGAGTTACGAGTTTGGAGTGCCTAAAGTTGAAAGGAAAAGATTCCGATTTCAACTTTTAATTTTTCATTTCACACTTCACACTTCTTTCAATAAACCCCCATCTGACCCGTGTGGCCTTGTGGCACTGAAAAAGCATTATTACAGACCCAAAAGCCCCGTTTCAGGGAAGAGACATCGCGAGAAGGGCGAGGCCGATTACTCGAGGCCCAAGATAGACCCGGTCCTGAAGGCATCATTCCAGAAGATCGGGATTCCGAAAGATGAACCTTTCGTGCCCGACCCCTTTCAGTTGGAGGCCGTTGAGCTGATCCGGGATTACGATGTCCTGGTCAGCGCCCCTACCGGTTCCGGAAAGACCTGGATCGCCTCAGAGGTAATCCGCTCATACCTCTCAGAAGACCGAAGGGTCTGGTACGCCTCACCCCTCAAGGCCCTTTCCAACTCCATTTACCAGCAGTTCTGCCATGAATTCGGGCAACCTTACTGCGGCATCCTCACGGGCGACCGAAAGGAGAATGCGGACGCCCCCATCGTCGTCGGCACCACAGAGATCCTCAGGAACCAGCTCTACGACGCTATGCACCAGGGGCTCAACATCCACTCGGACCTGGTGATCTTAGATGAGGCCCACTACCTGAGCGATCCCGACCGGGGGGTGGTGTGGGAGGAGGTCCTTATCTATCTCCCGTCGAGGGTCAGGCTCCTCCTCCTCTCTGCCACCATATCCAACCCGGAAGAGGTCTGCGAGTGGCTGCAGACGATTCGCGGCGCTCCCAACAGGGTGGTGCGATCGGACGAGCGCCCGGTTCCCCTGGAGATGCTGTTTCTCTTCCCTGACGGGTTGATCGCCCCTTTAGGGACGCGGAAAGGACTGAGTCCCAAGGTGAAGGGGTACCTCGGTGCAATGAGGAAATCCGGGCGGGGGCGGCACGAGAAGATCGATTATGGGAAGATCGTCCGCTGCCTGAGGGACCTGGATCTCCTGCCGGCCATCTTTTTTCTCAAGTCGAGGGCCGATTGCGACCATGCCCTCCTGACCTGCCAGGAGGTGGACAAGCCGGATGCGGTGGCGCGACGTCTGAAAGGTACCCTGCGGGCATTCCTGAGAGACTATCCCCACCTGGAAGGACACCGCCAGATAGGGCCGCTGTTGCAGGCCATGGTGGGATCGCACCATGGTGGGCAGCTCCCGTACTGGAAGGTGCTTATCGAGGGGATGATGAATAAGGGCCTGCTGGAGGCCATTTTTTCCACATCCACGGTGGCCGCCGGCGTCAACTTCCCTGCCAGGACCGTTGTCCTGCTCCAGAGCGACCGCTACAACGGCCATGAATTCGCTGATCTGACGGCAACCGATCTCCATCAGATGATCGGACGGGCGGGTCGGAGAGGAAAGGACAATATCGGATTCGCCCTCATTATTCCGGGCCGGTATCAGAACCCGCAACTCATTTATGAATTGCAGGACTCTTCCCCGGATCCGATCCAGAGCCAGATACGGATCAATTTTTCCATGACCCTCAACCTTCTCCTCTCCCATACCCCTCTTGAGGTGAAGGATCTGCTGGACCGTTCCCTTGCCGCCTATCAGGAGAAACAGTCCGGGGACGTCATGAGGGAGCGGCGGGAGGAAATGTTGTCGGAATTCGCCCGTACCCTCGCCGAGGCTAAATGCGATGCATCCGATCCGTTCGGGATCATGGAGAATATCCGGACGCGGTCAGACCTGCAGAAGACCTTCAGGAAGTCGGCCAAGACCAGACCCTACGACGGGGTGGTCCAGGCCCACAGGGACCTGTTGACGCCGGGGAGGCTGTTTCTCCACAAAAATGGGAACATCTATGTGGTATTCAAGACCTATTCCGACCAGGGGAGATTTATCTGTGCCTCTCACAATATAAGGCGCCAGGACCCGAAGGGGAAACGACAGCTTAAGCTGCGGCGGGTCGATCTGAGTCAGATCGAGGCCGTGTACGATTATGTGGTGGATCTGCCCGAAGGCTATTCACGGGAAAAGCTTGACCTCCTGCTGGACGCGGTTCCCAGGGACACGTTAAACGCAGTGGATGTTCAGGATAGGGCCGATGACAGAGAGACCGAGCCGATCCAGAAGGCGCGGGAAAGACTGGAATCGCTGCCGTGTGAGGAATGCCCACATTTCAGGCTCTGTCACCGGACACGGGGCGGGAAACTTCAGAGGCTCTTGGATGAATTCCGCACCTCAGTGGATCGGCCGGAGACGGCCTGGGGCGGGTTGTGGCTCAGCTTCAAGCGTCAGCTCCGATTTCTGAAGGAGACCGGCTTTGTGGATGAGATGGACCGGCTGACCCCTGACGGTCAGTGGGCCTCCAACCTCAGGCTGGATCAGCCGCTCCTGATTGCCGAGGCTATCCGAAAAGGGGCGTTTCACGACATCTCGCCCGCGGAATTGGCAGGCGGCCTGGCGCCGTTTGTATGGGACCGGGGACAGGAAATGGAGTTGAAGGGCAAGGGGGTCGCGGATCTGAGCGGGATCGAGACGGTCTTTTACCGGTTGCTGGACCACATCGAAGAGATGCGGGTCTTGAAGGAGAAGCGGGGTTTCCAGAGTCCTCCCATCATGTTCTGGCCCGCAGCAGGCCTGTTCATGTGGGCAAGGGGGATCCCGTGGGATGAACTCCTCTATTTCGTGTCCGCGGACGAGGGGGATATGGCCTCGCTCATCATGAGGACCGCAGACCATCTCAGGCAGGTGGCGGATCTCCGTGAGACCCACCCCCGCCTGGCATCCGTGGCCGGCGAGGCGATTGACCTGATATTGAGGGAACCGGTGTATATCCTCTGAGCAGCCTACTCCAATCCCGCGGCAGCCATGATGTCGGGGACCAGCTCTTCCTTGCCGATGGCCATGATGTGGACCCCGTCGCACATCTTCTCGTCTTTGATCCGTTTTATCATGCGGCCTGCGATCTCGATCCCCTTGGCCAGGGCCCTCCCTTTGGGCGCAGAGGCCATCTCGTCGATGAGGGCCTGGGGAACGTTCACCCCGGCCACGTTCTTGTTCATGAAGCGGGCCATGGGGGCGGAGGTAAGGAGGATGATCCCGGCCAGGATCTTGACAGGGAACTGCCGGGCATAGTCCATGAATTCCTTGAAATGGTCCAGATCGTAGACCGCCTGGGTCTGGATGAATTCGGATCCTGCCTCGATCTTTTTCTCGAATTTGATCATCTGGGGCTCCAGGGGGTTGGCCTCGGGCGTCACAATGGCCCCCGCGCAGAAGGAGAGATCCCCCTCCAACTTGTTCCCGCCGAGGTCCTCTCCCTTTTCCAGCCTTCGAATGGCGGCGACCAGTTGACTGGAATCCAGGTCAAAGACCCCCTTGGCCTCCTTGTGATCGCCGAAGATCACTGAATCGCCGGTCAGGCAGAGGACATTATGTATTCCCCGCTGGTGGGCAAAGAGGAGGTCGGCCTGGAGTGCCAGTCGGTTGCGGTCCCGGCACGTCATCTGCAGGATGGGTTCCCCGCCCATCTCCTTCACCAGGAGTGCTCCCCCCAGGGAAGGGAATCGCATGACAGAACTCTGATGATCGGTCACGTTCATGGCGTCCACCTTGTCCTTGAGGAGTTCAATATGGTGGGCCATTTTGTCCAGGTTTGTCCCCTTTGGGGGCGCTACCTCGGACGTGACGCAAAATTTCCCCGAGTCGAGGGCCTTCTTAAATGCGGAAACCATGGCAGACCTCGTGTGTTGAGGGTTAGTTGGGTTACTTGGGTTTACCGGTTTGTTGAGTTTGTTGGGTTGTTTGTCATTCAGTGGTCATTCGGTTGTCGTTTGGTTGTCATTCTGTTGATTTTCAAGAGTCGATCAGCCATGGGCCATCAGCTATCACCTGTTCATCAGTGTCCGCTCCTCCTAATCATCTATTCATCCACTCATCCAATTTCACCCTTCACTCTTCATTCTTCACTTTTTACTCTCCATTTCCCCGGCCTCAGGGCTGCCTGGTGGTTGCGGGGCTTTTGAAGCCTGCGCATGGCATCGAGCCGGTTCAGCTCCTTCAGCCGGTTGTAGATGAGGGTCCAGGCGCAATCCTTGTCGCTGTCGATCTCGCATTTCCCGTTGTTGGTCCCCCCGCACGGTCCATTTAGCAGGCCCTTGTGGCAGGAGGTGACCGGGCAGATCCCGCCTGTCTCGCCCAGGATGCAGGTCCCGCACTGGGTACAGACCTCGTCGAATACCCCTGATGTTGTCTCCTTCCCCATAAACAGGGTGTTGAGGGCAGGAACCACCATCTTTTTTGACTGCCGGGCGATATTCTGAACGCCGAAGGCGCAGGCCATGATCAGGAGGACGTCCGCCTGGTCCATGGGGCCCTTGTTTTGGTCGAGGGCCTCCTGCGTCAGGTTGTCGCAGGCCACCGCCGGGACCACGTCTCCCGTCACCATCTTACCCTTCTCCGAGAGCCGTTTCCTCATGGCCTCCACCTCGGGGAGGCCGCCGGTCCGGGTCAGGGTGGCGCAGGTCCCGCATCCGATGATAAAGACCCTTGCCAGACCGTCCAGGAGTTGATCCACCTCCGCTTCGGGCTTCTGCTGGGTAATGGATCTGATCATAGCATATCTCCTATCTCCCTTCCAAATCACACCTCAGGCATCTCGTAGCCTCATACAATGCCTGATCCTCATCGAGACCCCTCTCCACTTCACGAAAATCTCTAGCCCTTTCATCTGGCTTTTCCATCTTAGGTGCAGCCCTCGGTTTTTCCACGGCGATTTCCTCATCACGGGCCAGGCCCTCATCCTCGATCATGGTAGATTTTTCATCAACGATGTTTAGCCTGCCTCTCTCGCCCTGCAGGTGCCTGTGTATGGCCAGGGCGGCCCTTCTCCCTGAAGCTATGGCACGTATGACAGTACTCGGGCCGGTTGTAAAATCGCCCCCTGCAAAGATCCCGGGAATGTTTGTAGCCAAACTGTTCTCATCCACCTCAAGTCTGCCCCATAAGGACCTCTCAATCTGACTGTCCTTGGATAGAAAGGAGATGTCAACTGCCTGACCAATGGAAATAATGATCGAATCGACGTCCACTATCTGGGTCGATTCCTCATCCACACTCAGGTGTGACCGACCCTCTTCATCGACAACCGTCTTGCTGCGCATAAACTCAATGCCGGTGACCTTGCCGCCTTGATGCATGATCTGTTTAGGCGCCCATAACGGATTGATAATGATCCCTTCCTGAATGGCCTCCTCAATGTCTTTCTCCCAGGCCGGCATCTCCCCTATTGTCCTCCGATAGAATATTTGAACAAACTGCGCACCCAAACGGAGGGCAGTTCTGGCCGTATCAATAGCTACATTGCCTCCCCCTAAGACAACGACCTTCCCTTCGAGCTTTCTCTCTTTGCCTGTCCTGATGTCTGTTAAAAACTGAAGGCCATAGTAAAGACCTTCCAACCCCTCCTCTTCGCCAATGATCCCGATTCGCTTACTGGACTGTGCCCCCGCAGCAATAAAAACCGCCTTATGACCTTCATCCAGAAGATCATTCACCGTATGCCGTGCATCAATGGGGGTGTTATTGAGGATCGTTACGCCGCAGCTTTCGATGTAGTCGATTTCGCCCTGAATGACCTCACGAGGGAGACGAAATTCAGGAATGGCGAGTCCCAGCATACCCCCTCCAATGGGTTGGGCCTCAAAGACAGTCGCCCTATATCCCATTTTGGCCAAAAAGTAGGCACAGGTGAGCCCCGCAGGGCCTCCCCCTACGACAGCTACCTTTTCAGCCCTGGTCACGGGAAAGGGGGCCTCTCTCCTCCCGACGTTTTTGTAATACCAGTCTGCTGCAAAACGCTTGAGGGCGCGAATTGCCACAGGTTCGTCTAATTCTCCTCGCCTGCACTTAACTTCACAGGGATGGATGCAGATCCGGCCGCATACGGCGGGGAAAGGGTTTCTTTCTCTAATGATCTCAACCGCCTGTTCGTATTTCCCCTTCGCAATGGAAGCCACGTAATTGGGGACGTCGATCCCGGCAGGGCAGGCGTGCTGGCAGGCCGATATGACCATGGCGTCGCAGGCGGCCCCTGCGCAGCGATGTTCCAGGATGTGGTCCTCATATTCTTTTAAGAAGTACCTGAGCGTGGAGAGGGCCGGTTTGGCGCAGGTCTGGCCCAGGCCGCAGAGCGCCGTCTCGGTGATGGTCTCCCCCAGGTCCCGGATGGTCTGGATATCCTCGATCCGGCCCCGACCCTGGGTGATCCGGGTCAGGATCTCCAGGAGCTGGGTGGTGCCCAGCCGGCAGGGCGCACATTTGCCGCACGATTCCGACTGGGTGAAGCTCAGAAAAAATCGGGCGATCTCCACCATGCAGTTGTTTTCATCCATGACCACCATGCCGCCGGAACCCATGATGGCGCCGATCCGCTGAAGGGTGTCGTAGTCGATCGGGAGGTTGAGATAATGGAGCGGCACGCACCCTCCCGAGGGGCCGCCCATCTGCACGGCCTTGAACTGCCTCCCCTTGGGGATGCCGCCCCCGATATCAAAGACCACCTCTCTCACCGTCACGCCGATCGGCACCTCCACCAGGCCCGTGTTGTTGACCTTCCCGGCTAAGGAGAAGATCTTTGTCCCCCTGCTCTTCTCCGTTCCCACCTCGCTATACCAGCCGGCCCCCTTCTGGATGAGCGGGGGGATATTGGCCCAGGTCTCCACGTTGTTGATGTTGGTGGGCTTTCCCCCCAATCCGGCCTGGGCGGGAAAGGGAGGCCTGGCCCGGGGCATTCCCCGTTTCCCTTCAATGGACGCCATGAGGGCGGTCTCCTCGCCGCAGACAAAGGCCCCGGCCCCCATCTTCAATTTGAGGTCGAAACAAAATCCGGTCCCCAGGATATTTTCGCCCAGGAGCCCCAGCTCGGTCATCTGAGCGATGGCGATGGTCAGGTGCTCCACGGCGATGGGATATTCCTCGCGCACATAGACAAACCCATGTTCCGCGCCCATGGCATAGGCCCCTATCAGCATCCCCTCCAGGACGGCGTGGGGATCCCCCTCCAGGATGGCCCTGTCCATGAACGCCCCCGGATCGCCCTCGTCCGCATTGCAGATAATATATTTGGGTCGCCCCGGGGCCTGGCGTGCAAACCGCCACTTGAGCCCGGTGGAAAATCCCGCGCCGCCCCTCCCCCTCAATTGGGCGGTGATCACCTCCTGGATGACCGCCTCGGGCGTCATTCGGGTCAGGGCCTTTACAATGGCCCGGTAGCCGCCCGCCGCGATATAGTCCTCGATCCGGGTGGGATCGATGCGGCCGCAGTTGGCTAAGATCCGTCTCTCCTGTTTTCTATAAAAGGGGATCTGACTCCGGTAGAATACGGGATTTCCCGTCTGCGGATCCCGATAGGCGAGACGATCGATCAGGCCGCGCTGTTTCACGGTGCGATCGAGGATCTCGGCCGCATCGTCAGGCCCCACCTCCTGATACTGGATTCCCATCGGCTCGATGGCGATCACCGGGGCCTTGGCGCAGAACCCATGACACCCGGTGGCCCGTATCTCCACCTGGTCTGAAAGACCCTGTCGCAAGGCCTCGGCCTCCAGTGCCGTCTTTACCTCGGCAGACCCGTAGGCCCGGCACCCGGTCATGCAGACCAGGACCACGGTTTTGCGCTCGTCCATCCGCGCAAGGATCCGATTGCGGAGCCATTCCAGTTGCCCCACGGACGATAGCTTTTCCATGCCTTATTCCGACCCTCTTTCCTGTTTTCGGAACTGGGCCAATATGCTGCTGACCTTGGGGGGCGACAGCCTGCCGTAATAGGTTCGATTGACCATCATGGTGGGGGCCAGGAAGCAGGCCCCCAGGCAGGCGACGGTCTCCAGGGTAAACCGGTAATCGGGACTGGTCTCCCCTTCATCGAGCCCCAGCTCCATTTTCAGGACCCGCAGGATGCTCTTCCCCCCCTTTACGTGGCAGGCGGTCCCCCGGCAGACCCGGATCACATGCTTTCCCTTGGGGGTCAGGCTGAACCCCGCATAAAAGGTGACCACGCCCTGCACCTGGGCGGGGAAGAGACGAAGGGCCTCGCTGATCGGTTCTATGGATGCCGGCGGGATATATCCGACGGCCTCCTGGATCTCTTGCAGGAGGGGGATAAGACCCCACTGCTCGCCCTTGTGCCTCTCGATGATGGATGAAATCACCGTCCAGTCTATCTCTTGCGGCATCATTTTCCCACCCCCGGTGTCTCCAGCCTGACCGGACAGGTCTTGAACCCCTTCCATGACGCGGTCCCCCATGCAGTCAAACCGATCAGATTCATGGCATCATTATCATGAAAGGCCGTCGGCACAAAGACCTGCCCGGCCTGCAATGCCTTGTCGATGCAAACCTGCCGGGTCACGGCGCCTACGGGGGAGTGCACACGGACCGTATCGCCGGTCTTGAGATTCAGCAGGTCCCCGTCTGTGGAGGAGAGGACGACCTCGCCCTTCAGACCGAAATCGTCGATCCGTTGGGAATGGCCGGTGCGGGTGCCGCTGCCCAGGTGAAACCGCTGGGACCCCAGGATAGCGGTGAGGGGATACTCATCGTCTATCTCCTCTCGATCGCTTGCGGGGAGGGGCGAAAACCGAAAAGGCCTTGTGGTCTCCGTTTCCCGAATCCAGGTCCAGGCCTTGTCGCGCTCCTCCCTGAGACCCGCGTACATCGGAATGAGACGTGCGATCTCAGCCCGTATCGTGTCCAGAGAACGATAGGCGGTGGGATATCCCATCTTTACGGCTAAGAGATCGAGGATCTCCCAGTCCGGTTTTCCGTCCCCCGGCGGGGGCACGACCGGGCTGAAACAGGAAATCCGGCCCTCCATGCTGGTAAAGGAGCCCCCCTTCTCTGAAAAGGCGGCGCCTGGGAGGACCACGTCCGCCAGCCGGGTGGTTTCGGTGTGGAGGATATCCTGCACCACCAGGAGATCCAGACCCTTCAATGCTGCAGCTACCCGGTCCTGTTGGGGGAGGCTGCGAACCGGATTTTCTCCCATAATAACCATGGCCCTGAGGTTCCCCTTTTGAGCCTCCTCTATCATCCGCACCCCATTTAGACCCTGGTCCGGAGAGATCCGCACCCCCCACGCCCGTTCCCACTCCCTTCGCCGTGAATCGTCGTCAAGGGGCTTGCGGCCTGGGAGGGCGTCCGGCACGGTCCCCATATCCCATGCCCCCACCTGATTGTTTTCCCTTGCCAACACATAGAGTCCGCCCTGTTCACGGCCCAGGCTCCCTGTCATCATGGCGAGGTTTAAAATAGCCTCCATTGCATGGACCCCACGGCGTTGCTGCGTAATTCCGTGCCCTATCACAAAACTTATCTTCTTCCCCTTCAAGAGGTCGGCGGTACGCGTAAGCGCTGCCATTTCCGACCCGCTCGCCAGGCAGAGCCGTTCGGGATTAAAGGAGGAAAGGGCCTCTCTGTATGGGCCGAAGCCTTCTGTGAACCGCTCGATAAAGCTGGAATCATGGGCGAATTTCTTCCACATGAGGGCGGCGAGGCAGGTGATCAATTCGGTGTCCTTGTCAGGGGCCACGGTCAACCAGAGCGCAGAGAAGGGAAAGAGGTCGGTCTTTCGAGGGTCCACCCCTATGAGGGGGATTCCCTTTCCGGAGGCCCTTCTTAGGTAGTAGCTCACTACCGGGGCAGAGTGCCCCGGGTCGGCGCCCAACACGACAATGACCTCGGCCTTTTCGAGATGGGAGAGCCGGTTGATGCGGCGCCTGCCGCCCGTTTTCTCTTCCATGACCTTCAGTGCCTGCCTCCCGGCCATGAATCCGCCGTTGTCCACATTATGGGTGCCCACGAGGACCCTGGCTATCTTCTGGAAGAGGTAGTTTTCCTCATTTGTGCATTTGGAAGACCCGAAAAAGCCGATGCTCTGAGGGCCATTCTCTTTCTTGATATCCAGGAGCCGGCTGGCCACATGGTCCAGGGCCTCATCCCAGGATACGGGGGTGAGGTCTCCGTTTGTGCGGATCAGGGGCTGCGTCAACCGCTCGCGGCTGTTGAGGAAATCGTGCGCAAAATGGCCCCGGACGCAGAGGGTGGCGGTATTGACGGAACCGCGAAGACCGGACGGGTTTATTTCTACGACCTTCTGATCGGCCACGCCCACGAGGAGGGAACAACCCACCCCGCAGAAGCCGCAGTTGGTCAAGGCCTCTCGCTCGGGCGTCCCCACATGGCCGCTTATCCTGGGCGTCAGTGCCCCGGTGGGGCAGATGGATACGCAGGTGCCGCAAAAGGTGCAGGGTGAGGACTCCAGGGGGAGGTCGAAGAGGGTGGCAGGCCGCGAGGCGAAGCCCCTGTGATGATAGTCGATGGCCCCGGCCACCACGAGTTCGTGGTCGGCGCGGATGCACCTGCCGCAGAGGATGCACTTGCTCAGGTCCCGGATAATGAAAGGATTGGCCTGTTCGATCGCCTTGTAGTTGGGTGTGGGATAAAGCCCGGTCTCTCCCAGGCCCATCTGGCCGGCAAGATCGCGCAACTGACACCGGTTTCCCTTGTTGCAGACCAGGCACGACTCGGGGTGTTCGGCCATCATCAGGCGAAGGATGTTCCTCCGGTGCCGCATCACACGGGGGGAGTCTGTCAGGATCTCCATGTCCGGGGCAACCGGGGTGACGCAGGATGCCATGATACGGCCGCTCCTCTCATCCTCCACCAGGCAGAGGCGACAGGCCCCGAACGGCTTGAGATCAGGATGATAGCAGAGCTTGGGTATTTGAATCCCGTGCCCCTCGGCCGCCTCGAGAACAGTGGTCCCCGGCAGGCAGTTCATCCGCATCCCGTTGATGGTGATGGAGATCTCTTCCACTGACGCTGCTCCTCGTCGCGTTTCCAAGTTTGAAGTTACGAGTTTGGAGTGCCTAAAGTTGATGGTCTCGTAAAAAGTCCGATCTCAACTTCTAACTCTTCACTTCACACTCCACACTTCTCTTGCTGGAGAATGGCTGATAGCTCA
>CAYPDL010000099.1:13076-15228 GCA_964409475.1 uncultured Desulfobacteraceae bacterium
AGCTTCGCCGCATCCAGATAGAGCCTTAGCTTTTCTTCGCCCCCCATGGTGATGATGTGGATGCCGTGGCATAGGTCTTTCAGCCCCTGGACGGTCTCCGCAAAGATCTCGATGCTGGCCTTCTGTCGGTCAGGGGCCCTGGTCAGTCTCTTGATCATCCAGTCAGGGATCAGTCCCGATTTGAAATGACGGTTCAGAAACTGCGCCATGCCCGCGGTCCTCAGGATCATCACCTCCGCGATGACAGGGATCCCGAAGGTCTTGACCTGTTTCATGAACTTCTCAAACCGGGCCAGATCGAATACAGGCGTGGTCAGAAAATATCCCGTTCCGATTCGCGTCATCTCCTCCAGCTCCTTCATCTCGAGATCGGGGACGTTTTTTCCCCATCTTGATTCGACGCCAGAGCCCAATACAAAATCGGCCTTGGACGGGAGTTCCTTCCCATCCACAGTGCTCCCTTGCCGCATATGCTCCAGCACCGAGGCCAGTTTCCCTGCATCCACGTGAAAGAACATCATCTCCTGGAGGCTGTCGCCGGTTATCCGGTAATCCTCCGTAAAGACAAGGAGATTTTCAACACCCGCGTCATGGGCCAGGAGGAGGTCCTTTTGCAGTTGAGGCCGGCTCTTGTCCCGTGTGGTGGTCTGATAGATGGACTCGAACCGGTTCTGATTCAGGAGATGGCAGGTCGTGATGCTGTCTCCCACGACCCCCTCTATATCCAACTCCGGGACAGCCACGCCGTCCACGCGGCCCCGGATCAGCTCCAGGCTCCTGATGAGCGCCTCCGGGCCTCCATCGACAGGAGACTGGATCTCAGAGGTGACGACAAACCGCTTTTTATCCAGGGATTCTTTTAACTTCATCTTGTTTCTCCTTCTACGGATGGAATGCCGGCCATTGATTGCCGGATGCACAAGGCCGCCTTGGAAGACCCAATCGCCAATCATCAATCATCAATCATCAATCGACAATCCCAGCAGTCTTGCCACCTCCTTTTTCAATTGCGGGAGGGGGAGCGGTTTTGAAAAGCAGATGTCGGCGCCGTTTTCCTTCATCTGCTTGAATTTCTCATCGTCCAGATAGGCCGAGAGGACGATGATCCGGATATCTTTTGTTCCTTCGTCGCTCTTGATCTTCCGGCAGACCTCGTATCCCTTGATGTCCGGCATCATGATATCCAGAATCATCAGGTGGGGCTTGAAGTGGTTAACCTGCAACCCTGCCTCAAAGCCGTCTGACGCAGAGACAACCTCATAGTCGTGTTCATCTTCTTCCAGGGCCTGGACAATGGTCTCCACAATAATGGGATCATCGTCCACCACCAGGATCCGCCTCCGTTCGTCAATCGGCTCACTCCCCTCGGGGACCGGGATTCCCTGTCGGTTCATGAAGGCGATAAGATCCGTTTGCTTGATGCGGCGATGCCCCCCGACCGTCTTGTAGGCCGGGATATGACCTGATTCGATCCAGTTGATAATGGTCTTTGGGGAGACCTTGCAGTATTGGCTGGCCTTGAAAACAGTGAGTATATCTTCCATATGATGAGGTTCCTCCGTCGTCGAGTTCCTTTTGAAGGTATAGTTATTATAGGAATTATAGAATGTCAAGAAAAAAAGTTTATATCAAACTCTTTTTTAATCCTAAAGACTATAATAACTATAATTACTAATATTTGGAATATTTCGATCAACCTCCCCCTTTGCATTGTACCAGCCGTCTCGGCCTCAAATATAATGGAGCCGTCGGCCTGGGATGGATTGGGGACGTTTTCGTTGACATCCGCAAGATGACGGACTATGAGATCATAGGCATTATTCGCTATCCACTGTCCTTTTTTCAACAACAGAGGGAAAGAGGAATGGAAATCGTCCAGATTCATCCACAAAACCCCGCTGCCCCAATAGAAGGAGATCGGGGTTTTGTATTTTTCGACTCCGGGAAAAACGCATGGTAAATGATATAAGATGAGGACGTTGGGATTAATTCGGATTCCCTGCTTATTTAATACTTGGTAACTCTTTAGTCTCTTGATAGAAGGCGGGCAACATGACCGGGCCGGTGGGGGTCTCTTTCCCAAAGGACGCAAGACCTTGGCTCATTGCATGGAGACGGCAGTGTATCCGTGAAATTCACTCAAGGACAGCCC
>CAYPDL010000100.1:0-14948 GCA_964409475.1 uncultured Desulfobacteraceae bacterium
CCCGGTCTCTCCCCGGCCCCGAGCGTCTCCAGTACGCCCAGACCATGGCCTTCACCGGGATTGTGGTGTATGCCTTTGCGCGGATCTACATCATCCGTGCCTTCGACACCATCCGTTTCTTCCAGAACCCCTGGCTTATTTACTCCCTGGTCTTCGCAGGGGTGGTGCAGCTTTTCATCATCTACTGTCCGGATGTGAACGACTTCTTTGGTCTCCACATCCTGGATCTGAAGGCCTGGATTGTGCTGGGAATACTGGGGGTATGGGCGAGCACCACCGGGGTCTGGCTCTCCAGGTGGGTGGAATCGTGGGCAGGCAATGTGATCGACACCAGCGGGGTTGAAAAATCATCGGCCGGGAAGGTGAGGGCATCCCTGGCGCGCCTGAAGCAGAGACGGAAATAGGACGCCTTTTTCACGGGCGTCCAGATCCGGCACGGAAAAAGCAATATCTTTGATTTCCAGAATATGAAACCTCTCTTCCCTGAGATCTTGCGTAAACCATACCACAATTTCCGGATGAAATCTCCCCTTTTCTTCCGCATGTCAGGGCACGGCCCTATACCCTGAACACCCCCCTTCCCTTTCAAAAGGCTTCACACCCTGAAGGACATCGCCAAGGCCGCTTTCCGCCATCAAAAAAACCTCGCGCAAAGACGAAAAAAAGTTTCTCGATTTTTGTGCCAGGATTCTGCGGATCTCTTGAAAGCCCAAGAAAAAGGGATGCGTCAAGCAGATCGATCGTGAAGGCTTTGGAAATGCCTCTTGGACCCAGGTGCTCTTGCCGGTCCCACGGAGGCCGAAGACGGTCAGGGCCCCTTGACTTTTTCACGGGTCTCCAGAATGACCTGATCCTCGTATATCCGCGCCCCCTTCCGGGCTGCCGCCCCTCGATAGTAATCCACCAGGTCCCGAGGATGGATGACTCGCCTGGCAGCCAGGACCTTCTGGGTTTCGAGCCGGTTTGCTCCGACTTTACGGGTGGCCCCCTCATAGCTTCTCGCCTGCTCGGAGGAAGACATCTCCGGCACAGGGAGGGGCAGGGTGCTGGCAAACACCTTGACCAGGTCCATGCCGAAGGGGGGAGCGGCTACGAATTCAAAGGGATGCCTCTTGTCCGAGAGCGGACAAAGACGGCCCGGCTCAAATGGCGTTTCCGTGTCAGGCCTGTCCGCGGGATAGAGGCGTGTTACATCCCGTTGTACATTGATGTCATAGACATACACATACAGCGATTCGTGGACCTGTACGAAGAGGTCAATGGTTTCCCCATCCAAATAGACCGGAAAATCTCCTCCCAGGCCGGTCAGGATGCGCACCCGTGAACCGTGGTCTTTCAGTGCGGCATCGCCCAGGTCGGATAGCGTTGCAGCTTGTGGGTTATCGACACTTGCGTGGATGAGGCCTTTCGGGATGTCGGTCTTTGCAGAGCCAAGGAGCCTGCCTTTCAGGTTCTTGAGATCGAGGGTCACCGTCACCGTATCTTTTTCCACAAAATAAACCCCGTCCAAGACCGTGTCGGCGTCCGTGCAGGCAGCCTCCCAGGTATTGAGATCCTTCACCGCCTTTGCCTTGACCTGTATCCCTCTGCCTTTCATCAATTTTTCCAGAACGGGTCTTTCGTCTATGAGTTCTACGCCTTGCCAGAGCCTGACCATCTCGGTTCGAAGACGGGCCGTAAAGGACCGCGAAAATGCGCTCACAAACCCCTGCTGACCATCCCGTACGGGTTTGACATACACCTTGCCCTGGACATGGGCAGGCGTCAGGTCCTGTACAAGATTCACAATCTTTCCGTCCAGGGTTTGCTGAAAGGCATCCATGGGAAGACGTTCCTCCGGCATCTCATAGGCCCAGCAGTGACTCGCCGTCCCGTCGTTCTCGTGGCATCTGAAAAAGACCCGAACCCGGTCCGCTGCCCGCTGATAGGTAGCTCCCACCAGGAAGTCCGCATCGGCAGGGTCGTGCATAAAATGGAAACCCTGCCTGCTGAGAGAGGATTCCAACTCGTTCTGCAGATAACCCGAGAAATTCCAGACCTCCCCTGTGTTCATGTCCCGGATGGTCCCCCTCTCCACATAGACCTTCCGGTCCGCTGCCTTCTTCGCGACTTCCCGTGAAAAGGCGTCTGTCAATTGGGATAGAGTCGAATAGGACGTGCCTGTAACGGATTCAGAAAGCTCAACGCCCCCCTGGGAAAAGGCCTTAGGGGCCCCACCGCAGATGAAGCACAGGAAAGCAGCCGCATAGAATGTTCTCCCAATCCATCGCCTCATCGCCTTATCCTCCTTGTCCCTTCGGTAACGCCCTCTACAGGATTTATGATTTGTGATTGTTGATTGTTGATTTTTCCTCGCTTTTCCTGGCGCGACAGCCCGGCATGCGTTCCCAACGAGGGGAATCCCAGGTCTGGTCTTGAGAGACCCGACGAAGGAATGGAAGCCGGAGCTTGGGAACAGAAAGGAAAAGATCAGGGAACTGCCTCCACCTCTACCCTCCTGTTGACCTGCTTGTTGTCTGCGGAGGTGTTGGGGACCAGGGGCAGGGCCTCGCCGTAACCCGCTACCTCGATCCGGTCCGCTTTGATACCGGTATTAGCCACCAGATATTCCTTGACAGCCTGGGCCCGGTTCACGCTCAGGGTGAGATTATGGGCCTCTGAGCCGTCAGAGTCGGTGTGGCCCTTGATGGCGACGGTCTTTTCCCGCAACCGGTCGCTGGCAAGGGCCTTGCCCAGTTCGTTCAGGAGCTTGAAGGAGTCCGGCCGGATAACGTAGGAGTTGACATCGAATTCGATCTTGAGGTTGACGCTTTGGGCAGGCGATGTCTCGTTGATGGACTTCCATTCTTCAACGGTCTTCCCATGCTCCTTCTTGACCACCTTGATGGTCCGGGGAGGCTGTGCAAGGGGCGTCCAGCCCCTCGTTGGGGCAGCCTCTTTCGACCCAGGTTTGGTCAGGGCCTCGATCATTCCCTCGGACGTGCTTTCAAACCCATGTTCCCCCGCATAAGCAGGCGCAGACAGAACCAGTGAAACAAAAAAGGCGATTAGAAATCGGTACATGGCATTCTCCTTTCTCTTTTGTCAGGATCGGGTTGAATGGCCTGCATAACGTTAGTGGGGCAAAAACGCACCAGAATAAATGATAGAGGGATGAATGATAGAGGCGTGAGTGAATTCATCGTTCGCTTACTCCCAAGGCGGCCTAATGACGAGGGAATCGGATAGCGGAAGTCCAATGCCAAAACCTACCAAACGAGGGAGAGCAAAGAGGGAAAGATCTTCAATGCCCTCGGATGAAACAGCCAGAAGCCGGCGGGATGTGGACACCTTTGGGCACATGTTGCCGGCATGCCCCAAGTGAAGGCAACCCCCGGCGGCAGGTGAAACTTGATTTTGATACCACGGTAAGGGGATCAGGGGCAAGCGAAAATCGAACGAACCTCAAATTATGGTATCTTAGTGACTTACAAATTCTCAGGGGGTAGAACAACCGGGCGCAAGACAGCCGACTTCTTGAAAATCAGTGAGTTACACGTAGGGTTGTGGTATACTCCATATAATTACAGATAGGATGGTCGTAATGGCTGAGGAAAATAGGCGGGAACCCCGCATCCCCATTGATTCGGTTGTCTTGCCCTTTATCGGTTCCAGGGCGGCGGACTACCAACCATTTCAATACCTGCTCCAGGATGTCAGCCCGGGCGGTGTGCGCATCGCTGTGCCCCGATGGGCCGTCAGCAGGGAACGCTTGCGCAAGGGAGAACGGATCCATTTTCACATTCCCTTTCGATTGGGGAGTTCCGTACTCGAATCCGGTCGCGTGGCCTGGGAGAAGTGGGACACAGAGCATGAGGCGCAGATAGTCGGAGCTTCCCTGGACCACACGGCCCCGGCACGATACCCGGTTTTCATTACGCTTGCCTCACACCGATTCACAATCGACCTTGCCGGTTTCGAAAGCCCCGGCTCCATTTTCTATCGAGTCCTCAAGGATTCCCTTCTTCTGAAGCGGGGCGTCTTGATTTACCTGAAGCATCTTACCGCCTATTTTTCCCGTTCGGGAGAATTCGAAAAAGAGGAATATGAGTTCTTCAGGGAGGCCTTGATGAACGACGTGAGGAACCGTGTCCAGGCGAATGCAACCCGGCTGGACCAGTGGTGTTCGGAATGCCTTGCCCAGGAACCGCCCAAGGATGACGCAGTCGCCGAGTTGGACATGGAAGAGTTGCGCGAGGCCATGGAGCCGGAACTGTACCTGGACTTGTTTCGCTCCGCGCTGGGGGTGGGCAACGCCAAGATGTACTTGCTGGCCATCAAGGAATTGGAAAAAAGGCTGTTTTACAACTACAACACCATAGTCATGCTCTTCATCAGGACGTTGCAGCCTTACTGAGGCAGACGCCACGCACGGCGTACCCGATCAAAGCGACATCCTCAAGGCGGCTGTCGATCCACGACCTGAGGATGGATATGTCGCACCCCTTCTCAGAAGCCATTGAGCGCCTCCGCCCGACTGTCGAAAATGCGGAAGACCCCCCGGTCCAATTTTGTTATCGAAAAAAGCCTTCTCAGCTTTTCCGACGCCCCGCAAAGGACCATCTCCCCCTGGCCGGCCAGGGTCTTCATCGTAGACATCATGCTGGATAATCCGGTTGAATCCATAAAGTCGATCTGCGAAAGGTCCAGTATGATTCGCGTCGTCCCCTTGGATATGACATCAACCATGTCGGATTTGAACTTCGGGGCCGCAGCGGCGTCCAACCGTGGTCCTTCGGGCTGCACGACCATAATGCCGCTTATGTCTTCCATCACAATTTTCATACCTGTCTCCTAAGACGTCCCTGTCTATTCAACTTCCAGCTCTGTCACATCATCCTGATTGGCAGCCCTTTTCCAAACGACCATTGATCATTGGATACGATCAGACCGGTTGAATGCCAAGTTATTGTACCAAATTGGGATGTTAAAAGAAAAGGACTTGCGCCGATATGACGCAAGTCCTTGATTTTAATGGTGCCGAGACCAGGAATTGAACTGTGGACACGGGGATTTTCAGTCCCTTCAATTTCATTTCCCTGCATTTCCCAAAGTTGCATTTTACTCTTGATATTTCAATACGATATCGTGATCATCTTTTCCCGAGAACTCCTTTGAAATCAGTTGATTTCAGCAAAAAAAGCGTACCAGGAGCGTACCAAATAGCCGTTTGAATTCTGCCCAACGGGTGAGGCTGGAGCATAACACAGGGAGGGATATTATGCAATGGGTCCGGGAGGGCAAGGGTTTAGAGTATCAGGAGCATCCAATAAGGAGGCGTGGCCTCAGGGAAGATCGGAAAAAGAATCCAGGCCTCCAGGACCTGGATTCTTTGCTTTTAGCTAAGAGCGCATTCTACACAGACCTTGACCTCTCATGAGGGATTCTGATGGGAACGATCGTTGAGGTTGTAAAGAGACGGAATACCGTCACAGGAGCCGACTCAGGAACCACATCCACAACCTTCGGCATGACGCGGCGGCAATATGCCCGGTTTAGACAATCCTGATCTTATATCTGAATGGGGATTTATTGTTCCCTAAAATGAGAGTCCCCTCTGATCCCTCAAAAAAGATGGGACCTGGAATCCCATTCTCCCCACCGAGCACCTGGCCCTCAACAATGGAACCTAAATAGCTTCCCCGGTCCGAGACCCCGATCCGGCCTCCCACCTGGATGAACTCCATGTGGTGTCGTGATATCTGGAGGGGGACCGAGTCGGCGATCTTGAGATCGTTGTAAGATAAGGGATCTCTGCTCTTTCTGCCGATCAGGAATGGAAACTCCTTAATCAGAAAAGGGTCCTCCGGGAGTGACCCTGAGGCGATGGGGGTCACCCCCCCCATGGTGACAGCCGGTCCGGAGGTTTCCGGCGTTGCCTGGACCCCGGCCGAGATGCGTTCAAAGGCATCGGGTGCGGCCTGCTGAAGCTGCAGTATCTTGACATGCGATTCTCTCAGACGTTCAAAGAGGACCTTCAATATGCCGACGGCGATCTCGGGATCGGTCTGAAGGCTTTCAAAAAAGGCATCTCTGTGGATTTCCCGGGCAAGCGTCTGCTCTATTGCGGTCACCGTGGCGCTCCGCGGCTTATCGTCGATCATGCTCATCTCGCCGAATGTTTCCCCGGGCCCCACGTACCCCAGGTGGACCCTTCTCCCGTCCAGTTTCTTGGTGACCTCGACCTTCCCCTGTTCGATGACATAGGCCGCCTCCCCTACGTCATTTTCTTCTATGATGACCTCTCCTGGCTCAAACTGGCGCAATGTAATCATCCAAGTCCTCCCTGCATCGGTACTGCTTTGTCTGTCGGCAAGTCGTTGAGTCGTCTTGGATCCTGAAGATGTCAGGAGCAAGGCATACGGCGTAACCCAACGAACTCAACAACAGGCAACCAGGCCCAATTACCCAATAGCCGTTATCCGGTAGGGTCGATCATTTATCCGCCCCGGGCGGACCGCATCGACCCTCACCCGGCGCCCGCGGGAAATAATAGTAGGAAAAGAGACGTAGGGTGTCAAGGTCAATTGTCAAGATGAAGATTGCCCGCTTTTTTCAATTTTGACATTTAGGTGCGTATTTCTTATAGTTCTGACTTAGGGCTCGCGCAAAAATAGGCATGAGACATTTGACGACGATCTGCCGAATTGAACCATGGCATCTGGTTGTCAGAAGAACAAGGAGTGTGTCATTAACGATGCTGAAATTCCTCTCAATCCTGGGTTGGGCATGGTTCTCCATGGCAGTGATGGTGCCTGGTCCCGACGCTGGCGGCAGGGGATGGGACGGGCTGTCCGAAGTGCCCCTTACTCCTTTGCCGCATCCGGCACGCATCCAAATAACCATGGAAAAGGCTGACACGGGCCCTGCCGGGCACCGCCCTGAGAGGAACACCCGGGATTCCGATCCCCACGGGGTGATTGTCCGCGACATCCAGTTTGTCACTGAGAAGAGCGGAACCGAGAAGGTCTGTTTTCTGTTGAGCCCCTTTTGCAATCCGCAGGTTTTTTCACTTGAGGGAAGCAGCCCGAGGATTGTTATTGATATAGAGAACGTCCATTCCTGGAAGGGCAAATCGAAGATACCTGCGGAGGGGGTGTTGATCAGGCAGGTGCGCACCCATTTTTACCGAGATCAGAACAAGTTGCGGATTGTTCTGGATCTCAGACCGTCCATGGATTACACGGCCGAACCCCTCTATTACAAGGCGGAGGGCATCTACTGCATGGCGGTTGCAGCCAAATGACCTTGGTAGAGATTATGGATCAAGAGCATGGCGTATAGGGCATGGCGCATAGCGCTTCCGAATGCAATAAACTGAATAAACTCGATGAACCCAATAACCGATAACCATTAACCCCTTTTCCCTTTCAGCTTTCAGCTTTCAGCTCTTATTTACCATTAACCGATACCTGATAACTGATAACCGATAACTCACGACCGGCAACCATGAAAACAGCCCTTATCCTGCCTGCCCTCCTCCTGAGCGTACTCTTGCCCCTGTCTGCCTATGGGGGCACGATCCAGACCGTTGTTACAACCACCCATACAGTTACGGACCCGGGGACCATTGAACTGGATGTTGTCATTCGAAACAGGGGTGACGCAGCTGCCCACCATGTGACGGGCACGCTCATGTTGACCGACATTATCAAGGTCTATGATGAGTTAGGCGACAATCCGCCCGGAGGGGAAATCCGTCTGAAGGAGACCCTCATGGATCCGGGCCTGAACCCCGGGAAATATACGGCCGTCCTGCTGGTGGATTTTGAAGAACAAAACGGGAGGTCCCACCATGCATATCACGTCTTCGGCATTCCCTATCGCATGAAAAGGCTGCGTTCCTCGAGATTGCCCCTTTCCCTGAAAACAGAGGCCCCCTGTTTCAACAAGAAGGCATTCTGGAACAGGAAGGGTGTTATCCGGCTCTCAATGAAAAATGACGGCAGGGATGGGATCTCTCTGAATGCCCGGCTGTTTCTCCCTGACGGCTTCAGCTCCTCGGAACCCAACCGGACGTGCCGGCTGGCTCCCGGCGAGACCCAGGTTATAGGGATCCCGGTGCGCCTGGAACCGGAAGGAAAGATGAGCCCCTACCACCTGGTTGTGTGGTGCGACCATGATCATGCCCACTACTCGTGGAATCTCAAGGGGATCATCACGGTGGAAGAACAGCCCCTCTATTTCAAAAGGTATCTCATGCTCGGAGGCGCCATAGGGGTGATCCTTTTTCTGGCCCTTTTCATGCGAAACCGGCCTGGCATGGTCTGCAAACGGCAGACAACACGCTGCCCTCCAATTGACAATCATCAATCGACAATCGACAATCTGTAAAGCCCGTACTCATAATCCTGTTCTTTTGCCCTTGCCACCTCCTCCAGATCATATCTTTCCCGGATCCCCTGGCAGAGCCTTTGGTTACTTTTGTTTTTTGTGTTGCACCAATAGTTGTAATGGAAATAGACGTGTCCCTGGTATCTCTTGATCAGGTCTTTGATCAGGTCGGGGTTGTTGATCCCCGCATAGGTTTGAATGGCGTTCTGATTCCACAACAGGAGCATGGTGGGATTCTGGGTCAGGACAATGGATCGCTCCGGGATTTTCTTGATGAATTCCCTGGCATACTTGTGGTCATACCGTGACCCCCAGGCCTCCTGCCCTACCCTGCTTATAAGGGGCATAAACTTCAAAACGGCAAATGCCATGAGCAGCACCACCAGGGCCGACGCAAGTCCCCTCCCGCCACTGTTTGCCTCTCTGCGTTCCCGCTCACCCGTCGTGCCAGACGGTATCTCCGCTGCATTCCGACCAGCCCCCCTCTTCCAGTACCCAGTACCCAGTACCCAGTACCCAGCCTCCAGCCTCTCCCTTATCCACCTGCCCCCCATCCCGGCAAGAATGGCAAGGGGCATGAATGACACCAGAGCAAAACGCACATCAGCCCCGTACTGATAGCTCCCTGCATAGAAAAAGAGAAAGATCCCCCAGAAAAGGAGAAACCATATCAGGAGGAGCAGCCGCCATTTGATAAGGCCCCGGGCACAGAAAAGGCCCAGAGCAGCCAGTATGGTCAGCACGATGGGAAAATGCCGATCGTTAAGGTAGTACAGCCCGTTGGTTGATAGATTGTGGCCTAAGAATTCCAGGGAGAATTTGTTCCCCTCTGCCCCCCAGGAGTGACCGCTCACCGCGTAGAAATGGAGGATATGGGGGAGCAGAAAGAGGGTGGTCAGGAGGGTGAATGTCCACAATCTTCTATCAGCAAATGTCCTGGGAGAGATGACCAAAAAAACCACAATAGCCAGCGGAACCACAAACAGGGATTCAGGGCGCATCTGACAGGCAAACGGCATCACCAGCGACACAAAGAAAAGGTGCCGGTCCTTGCGGGTCTTGAGAAAGAGGATGAGGGAAAGGAAGGTCAGCCCGACGAAGAGGCCGGCTGAGGTTTCCGCGGCCGCCGTGTTGGACCATATGATGTTGTGAGGAATGAGCGTAAAGGCAAGCCCGGCCACAAAGGCCGTGAAATAGCCCCCGGTCAGATGCCAGGCGATGAAAAAGGCCACCAGTGCGCCGGCCGCAAAAAGAAGATTGTTGAGCAGAAACGCATACAATTCATTGGTGCCCAACATCTGGAAGGCCAGACTGATGAGAAAGGGCCAGCCGCTGGGTTCCTTATTATGAGACCTTTGCACAACCTGCCAAAAATTGTCAACTGAGGACAGATACTAAAAAAGCTAAGTGCGTGCTATCTAATGCTTATTAAGACATAAAAGGATAAGATTAAATATACTTAAAGTTAATAATTATGTTGACATACCGGGTGATGTATGATATAGACCCCCTCTAAGAACTTTAAATGACAGAGATAGAGGAGGGGGCCATGGGATACAAGCAGATAGGCAAGAATTTAAGTTTTGCGGCCTCCGGCTCGTAGAGCCTCCCGCTCGGAGAGATTTAGCGGTTTCCAAGTCTCTGGAGAATAATCGTAGTCTCAAGATGATGGAGAAGATAAACAAGGTGGTTAAATGGAGGAACATCGAGGCATTGTTGATGGAGCACTATGAGGTTGGTACAAGCAAAGAAGGCGCGGATGCCTTTCCGCCTTTATTGCTGATGAAGTGCATGCTGCTCCAGAAGTGGTTCCATATTCCTTCAGATCCTGAGCTTGAGAACCAGATTAATGACCGTATTTCTTTTAAAAAGTTCTTAGGTCTGACCCTTGATAAACCCTCCCCCCTCCGGGGCGTAGGCCCCTTCCAGGCCGGAGGCTGACCATTCCACATTTTCAAGGTTCCGCGGCAGATTGTCCAAGGAAGCAATGATTGAGCTGAACAACGTGGTGTTACAAGAGTTCGCCAAAAGAGGACTGAGCATAAACGAGGGGATCGCCGTAGATGCAAGGCTGGCCTCCGGCTCGTAAAGCACGATGTATTTTGTCTATGCGATTATGAGTCTTTCAAAAAACAGAGTTTACATAGGACAAACCCGAGAGATAAAGCAAAGGCTTCGATACCATAATAGTGGGAGGGTTAAATCAACGAAAGAAGGCGTGCCATGGAAACTTATTGCATTGCAGGAGGTAGAAGATAGAGACAGAGCCCGGTGGATCGAGAGAGGATTGAAACAATCAGAGGGACGCCGGAAAAAGTGGTTGGCACGTTATGCCTACGGCTCGGAGAGTGAAGTCAGCGAGTAAGCCCCTGAGCAACGACGAGTTAAAGAAACTGAAAGACAAACGCAATACACCTGAGGGAAAAGCAGACAAGAACGGTAACCCATTGAAATTCTGTAGGGATGCAGAATCTGACTGGACGGTGAAGAATGACAAGCCCCATTATGGTCTTAAAGAGCATGCTTCAGTGGATGTAAACAACGGCTTTATTCTGGCTGCGGCTCTGACTCCAGCCTCTGAGGGTGATTCAAAATATCTCCCCTACCTGACCATAGCAAGTTGCCACACCAAAGACCCAATAGAGAAGGTGTATGCAGACAAAGGATATTTCGGACATCCCAATCGATCGTTTCTGCATCTGAATGGAATAGCGGATGGGATAATGCGGAAAGATACAAAGACTGCGAAGCTAACCGAAACCGAAATAGCGAGGAACAAAAAGATATCGAAGAAGAGGTACATCGTGGAACAATACTTTGGCCTGAGCCATTTGCACGATGGTGCCTACAGGGCCAGGTTCACCACAGTTATCAAGAATACATGGGATACGATGTGCAGGCAAATGGCGTTCAACCTGTTCAGAGGGTCAAAATTGGTAACCATCTGAAAACAGGTGGGGGTAGTATGCCCAGGGGGTGAAAAAGGGCATACTGAGTCCTTCTGGAGGACTAAATATTGATGGAAAACGTGCGATATGAGCCATATGGAAGCCGGGGAGAGAGCCGAAACCTGAAATTCCGTGACAGTTTTTGTCAAATCTCGTCGCCAATGGGATGATTTGCCAACTTTCCGAAATATTCAAAGGTCTCTATTCGCTAAACAAAACCTTCCGCGAAGTGTTAGAGATAGAGGAACATGTCAATTAACAGTCAAAAACACAAGAGCAGACCTCCTCTTCGGACTCTGTATGTTATAAAATTATGGATGTCCCCCAGCTTCCATCATTCACGTTAAGATCATGTTTGACAAGTGCTATCTGATGCTATATATTGATGGCAATATGCAGTCATGCAATGACATTATCATGGGGAGGTTGCTATGAAAGCTGTCACCATCAGAGGCGTTGAGCCAGAGGTCGCCGACAAACTCAAATCAACTGCCGCGAAACAAGGCAAAAGCATCAATCAGCTGGCGCTTGAGATGGTCAAGGAAGGCCTTGGCCTCAAGAAAGAAAGAAAATTCTCACGTGAATACGATGACCTGGATCACCTGTTTGGCAGGTGGAGCGACGACGAATTCAAAGAAATTCATACGAAGGTAGATCAAGAGCGACACGTTGATCAGGAGCTCTGGAAATGAAAAAGGTATTGATCGACACCAACATATATTCATTTGCCATGAAGGGGGATGTTGATGTGGTGAATGCCTTGAGAAAAATGGATGCGATCGGCTTTTCAGCGATCAGTATCGGTGAGCTATTTTCTGGTTTCAAAGGAGGCAGCCGCGAATCAAAGAACAGGGAAGAGCTTAATCTCTTTTTGGATTCTCCGCGAGTCATTGTTCACCCCGTTGATGAGGGTACGGCTGACTTCTACGCTTCGATATTGAATAATTTGAAGATTGCAGGAACGCCTATGCCTACAAATGATATCTGGATTGCAGCTGTCGCGTTTCAGTATGGGTATCAACTTTTTTCCAGGGATAACCATTTCAGTTTGATCCCTGGGTTGGTGCAATTGCGCCAATAATGGATTCTCCTGACAAGACAATATGTAGCACCACGTCGACTTCCGGTGCACTCCGCATCACCCCATTAACCAATAACCGATAACTTCTCTCCCCTTTCAGCCTTGAGCCTTGCCTGCCCCGCCTGCCCTGTGAAACGTCCTTGCTCTTGTTTCACCGGGGTAGCTCTGGCAGATGGTACCGGGGAGCTTTCAGCTTCTATACCCAGTACCCAGTACCCAGTACCCAGAAACACCTTTGAGCTTTCAGCTTTGAGCTTCCATGATGTCCTCTATCCTGAAACTTAAAAACTTAAGGGCGTCCCGCTGCACATCCCCGCTGCACCATTCTGAAAATTTTTTCTTGACGTCAACGCGAATTGTGTGTACATTGGTTGTACATTAAAGCGGAAAACCTGGAGGTTCCCATGGCAACAACCCCAATAAGGGCAAAGAAAAACCCATCCCGCAATCCGTCATCCGGTCTCCGCTCCAACAGGCTGGGGCTGCGCACGACGCCTGCTCAGGCAGCCCTGATCCAGATCGCAGCCGAAACCATGCAAAAGAGCGTCACGGAATTTGTCCTGAGCAGTGCCTGCGAAAAGGCGGAACAGACCCTTTTGGATCAACGATTTTTCATGGTTGATGAACAGACCTGGCTGCAATTTGAGGAAGCTCTCGAAAGGCCGGCACAGAAGAAAAAGGGTTTGCAATCGCTCCTTGCGGAAGGAGCGATCTGGGAATAATAGAATGACCGAGATCGAGTCGGGAGCACCTTATGCAGCCCCGGCGCTGCTTTCGGAAAGCCATGACTGCGAAGGTTTCGATTGCGGTCATGCCCCGCTCAACGATTGGCTGCGACGATACGCATTTCAGAACCAAAGAGCCAATGCGGCCAGAACGTTTGTCGTTTGTCGCGAGGAGGAACAGTGGGTTATCGGCTATTATAGTCTGGCGGTAGGGGCTGTCGATCACGCCGCTGCGCCTGACCGCGTCCGGAAGGGGCTGGCTCGACATCCTATTCCGGTGATGGTCTTGGCTCGACTGGCCGTGGATATCCGTCATCAGGGGAAAAAGATCGGTCGGAGTCTGCTCAAAGATGCGGTTATGCGAACGCTTCAAGCTTCGGACATCGCCGGTATCCGCGCGATTTTTGTCAGCGCCAAGGATGATCGGGCGCGCGGTTTTTACGAGCGCTTTGGCTTTGAACCATCTCCCATCCACCCCCTTCAGCTCATGCTGCTGCTAAAGGATTGTCGAGAAATAATAGGAAGATGACCTCAGGTCCCCTTCATGAACATTATACGCTGACGCCCTCAATTTCAACTCCCTGATAACGAATAACCAATAACTGATAACCTCTTTTCCCTTCGAGCTTTGACCTTTGAGCTTTGCCTGCCCCGCCTGCCCTGTGAAACGTCCTTGCTCTTGTTTCACCGGGGTAGCTCCGGAAGATGGTACCGGGGAGCTTTCATCTCCGCCCCATGCGCTATGCTCTCTGCCCTATGCGTCTTCCGCAGGAAACTAACCCACAAACCCCGTCCCGCTTTCGCGAAAGAGCAGAGAAAGTTATAATTTCATGGTCGTCCCCCAGATTCACACGTGTATCAACGTCTCGGCCTCTTCAAGGATTGCCATCTCCCCGTGACCGAGCGGATCGCCCGCCGGGGCCTCTACCTTCCCAGCGGCCAGGCCATCACCGACGAACAGATCGAAACAGTAATCGATGCCGTCAGAAGAACCCTAACATAAACAGGAGATGATTTCTGTCTTCTGCCCTCTGTCCTCCGTCTTCTGTCTTCTGAAAACTGTCCTCCAATTTCCACTTGACAAACAGTGACATGGGTATATACTACAAATATATATTTATACATGGGGGCTAACAATGAAAACAGCAAAACTGTTTAAAAATGGGCAAAGCCAGGCCGTTAGATTGCCAAAGGAATTTAGAATGGCGGGGACTGAAGTGTATATCAAGAAACAGGGTGAGGCGATCGTCCTATTACCTAAAGAAAGGTCATGGGCGCCTCTCTTTGAAAGCTTGAACCATTTTGAAAAAGACTTCAAGATCGAGCGAAATCAGCCTGTAGAAGAACAGAAACGAGAGCCCATGTTCCAATGAAATATCTCCTGGATACAAATATTTGCATATACGTCATCAATGAAAAGCCAAAACAAGTGTTGAGGAAATTTGAACAATATCCGGTTCATGAATTTGCGATTTCCTCAATAACACACGCGGAGCGTCAATACGGCGTGGCAAAAAGCACACACACGAAAAGAAATCAAGAGGCACTTGATGAATTTCTGCTGCCACTGACCATCCTGCCGTTTCATGGCAAAAGGCTGGTGGAACGCTATGGGGTAATAAGGGCATTTCTGGAATCCAAAGGAAAAACAATCGGTCCGCTTGATACGCTGATAGCTGCCCATGCCTTGAGTCTGGATCTAACGATTGTCACAAACAACATCACCGAATTCTCCAGGATCCCAAACCTCAGGTGTGAAAACTGGGTATCAGAGACGTGATCCCCTAACCAACAACGCATAATCCTCTCAGGTGGCCCCCT
>CAYPDL010000101.1:0-14864 GCA_964409475.1 uncultured Desulfobacteraceae bacterium
CCGGGATTTTCATTGAGGGCCTCGTTGAATTTCCGGATCAATTCCTCAAAGATGGTCCCCATCACCGGATTGGGAACCCGGTCCGGGTGCAGGTCGATATTCTTGAATCGCTCCATGACCTTGTAGAGAAGCCTGGAATCATCGAGACGTGCGATGGTATTATCGAAATCAAACTTTTCAACGACCTCCCGCATGTTGGGGCTGAACCCGTTGATGTAGTTTCGGAGATTCGCTGCGAGATTCGGTGCGTCTGCCAGGAGCTTTTCAAAGTCGTACCGTGACGTATTGTAAAATGCGAACCCAGAGGCCTTGCGGAGCTGGGGTTCCAGGTTGTCCAGTTTTCCCTTGAACCGGGCGTTTGCCTGAAGCGCCTTCTCCTTGGTGGGAGCCAGCACGCAATCGATCCGTCGCAGGACCGTCAATGGGAGGATCACATCCTGATAATGTCCCCGTCTGAATGTATCCCGGATCAGGTCGGCCACGCCCCAGATGAAACTGACAATTTCGCTGTGGTTCATCTTATAGTAAATTCTCCTCCTTCATGCTCACGCTGCGGGATTTTCCCAGGATGATGTGGTCGAGAACCTGTAGGCCGAGGGTTTCCGCGGCTGCGGTCAATTGCCGGGTGATGGCGATGTCTTCAGGGCTGGGGGTGGGGTCTCCGGTGGGATGATTATGGACCAGGATCACCGCAGCAGCCGATTCCCGGATTGCGGGCCGGAATACCTCCCTGGGGTGAACGAGGCTCTTATCCGCAAGGCCCGCGGTAATCTGTGAGGTCTTGATGACCTGGTGGGCCGGGTCCAGGAGGACCACGTGGAATTCTTCTCTGTTGCCCTCATGGGCAAGTCGTTCAAAGTGGCTGCGGCAGAAGGCCAGCGCGGATCCAGGGGTGTTGATCTTAAGGGCCTTCTCCAATCCCCCTTTCTGCTGGACGGCCAGCCGCTTCCCCAGTTCCATGGCGGCCATGATCTGACAATAGGCGGTCTCCCCAATGGCCTTGCTGATCTGTTTCAGTTCTCCCCGGGCCTTGAGAGAGAGGGCCTGAAGGTCCTCTCCAAAGCGTGCTGCTATTTTCTCCCCTGCCTGGACCGCAGATTCGCCTGGAAGTCCTGAACGGATCAGGATGGCCAGCAGCTCTGAGGTCTTAAGGAATTCGGGGCCAAGGCGAAGCAGTCGCTCCCGGGGTCTCTGGTCGTGGGGGGACCGTTTTACCGCAGGAGAAAAGACCCTCTGATCGATCCAGCGGCCCATGTTGAAATTATCCTTGTTCTTCGACCATGAAAAGACCTTGGCTCCCTTTGCCGTCTTCCTGGCCAGGTGTCCCTCTCTTTGCAGGTCACCCATGATACGGCCGACAAATGACCGTTTTTCGTCAGCAAGAGACTCGTAAACATCTTCCTTTCGGAAGTTATCCAGTTCAAGAAGGGTTTCGATGACCCTCTGATATCTCAGAAAGCGTTGTGTGTCGGCGTCAGGTCGCCAAGTCATGATCAAACCTCATGGGTCCCTAATTTAAAAATCATTTCTCATAATCGACCTTTCGACGTATTCACGTAGTTGATCCTGGGGGGCTTCTGCATCCCCACCAGGAGTCTGCAAGCGCCATCCGTCTCCGACCAATGCTGAATATGGCTATCCCAGTTCCTTCCATCCGCCGCGGAGATTGATCCGCGTTAACGCGGCTGCCAATCGGCCCGCAAGGATAACCTCTCGGAAACTCCCTCGCTCGGTTAGCTCCGGAACATCCACGTCGCCTTCGATCCATGACCAGCCCATGGTTTGAAGCTGCTCGCAAAAAGGCCGTTCGACGAGGTTGTATTCCCATTGAATCTTGCTCATTTTTTGTCCTCGATCTGTTTGATCAACCGGTCAAAGTCACTTTCAAACAGCCGGTCCTGAACGATGCGGTACTTCTCGAATTCGCTTTCCGCATGGGCCTTGGCAATTTCCGCCGCAACCCGCCCCTTGTCTTCAAGAATCTCTCGTTCATCAAATTCCAGAAACATATCCAGTCGTTTTGCCCAATCTTCCATGGTCATGGGAATTTTGCGGCGGGCGCGGTCTTCGGCCAAATCCAGATAAGCGTTGACGATGCGGCCTAATGATTCCAGTTCGTCCCTGGTCAGATAATTCTTGGCGATGGATACATCGGTTTTCAAGATCTTCCCGTCCGGACTGTTTTCCCAGGAGGTCAGCCCCATGCGGTCTTTGGTGCTGTCGGACCGCTGCATGATGAGTTCGGCGGCTGTATGACCGTGAATGGCGAAATGCAGCTTGTTCTGCACCTTGGCGAAAAAGGCTTTGGTGGTCGGGGCGTCCTTGTTGTAATCCAGGCTGGTGGCGTATATGTCGGTGATTTTCTGATAGAACCGCCGTTCGCTGAGGCGGATTTCCCGGATTTCTTCGAGCAGTCGCTCGTAGTAGTCCTCGCCAAGAAAGGAACCGTTCTCCATGCGCTTTTTGTCGAGCACATAGCCCTTGACGGCGAATTCCCTCAAGACCCGGGTTGCCCACTGGCGGAATTGCGTTGCCCGTAACGAGTTGACCCGGTAGCCCACCGAGATGATGGCATCGAGGTTGTAAAAATCCACGCTGCGGGCAACTTCACGCTTTCCCTCGGTTTGAACTATCCGGAATTTCCGGATAGTTGCTTCCGGCTCGACTTCGCCCTGTTCATAAATGGTTTTGAGGTGTTCGTTTATTGTGCGGACATCCACAGCGAACAAAGCCGCCATAAGCTTCTGCGACAGCCAAATAGTTTCATCCTCATAACGGGCTTCTATGCTCTGTTCCCCGGCCTGGCCGGTAAAAATAAGAAACTCCACCGTGCTGTTACGGATTTGCAATTTTTTATCGTTCATGCCCCCGCAGCTCCTTCCCTGATAGTTTCCGGAACACGGACCCGGCCGGTGAGCAGGTCATCCTGAAGGCCGGATTTGAGAGACTTTAATTTCTTCAGTTCAATATCCTCTGTCTCTATCCGAGAATCACTACTTGCAAGAATATCGGAAATATCTTTTTGTTCATTCGGTGGTGGTATCCGCAAAGGTACTTGTTCAAGATTGCGTTGCGTTAATTTTGGCTGTGCTGACCCTAATAGCCAAGGAACAAAATCTTGTACTTCTAAAATTGTTGATAGAAAACGAACATCTGTGCTTTCAAACGGCTCAAGTATGTGGGCATGGTTATTAACCCAAAACTTACCTTAAGCCCTTGGCCGGTTTTTCTCTGAACGATTTTTTCGTAGTCTGCCTCGAAAACGTCAGAACAGCGCTTGAGAAAAAGCATTCCGAAAATGAAATCTTTGTATGTGGCCGCATCCATGCCTTCCCGTCGCAGGATATCCGCAGCGCCATAGAGGTGGCGTTCAAGTTTTGCTAAGGATAGCTTAGGCATACCAATATATTCTCAAAGCTGGTTAATTCACTTTATCTCTTGAGGCACACAAAAGCCCAGGGAGAAAGGCTCCCCAGAATCAAAAAGACCGTTTCCTGCTAAAATGTTCAATTTCCCTTTGGGTCCTTACCGTTCCATGAACTGCGAGTGCGGTTTCTGTTGGGTCAACGGCAATCAATAAACGAACCCCCCTTCATCTGCTATGGGGATTCTCGAGGGGGTATGCGGGACATATGTAAGTAAGCAATGCGTTCAACAACCTTATTTTATTTGACCTTATGTTATTTGACTTTTGGCATCACTGTTAATTGAGGATTCACGTGATTCATCTGCACGTTCGGATCTCATATCTTTCACCATGCGATTCTCACGGGGCCACAAAATACAAAACCCCGCTCTCCTTTTATTGGAGTATCGGGGCTACCGGCCGGCTCTATACCATTTCCATTCCTCTTTCCCTCCGGGGCTGAAAAAAGGACACTCACTAACGAATTCTGCTGATGATCTCATAGTCCGGCATGTTTCAGATGTCAACGAAAACATCCCCAATCCATGCCCGAATGCCTTCTCAAAGGGGTAGCGGAGACGGGGTGACCTGATGGGGTAACTCCATATAATAACATTCGATTTCCCATTCTCCTTGAAACCCTCTCCATGCTCAAACCTGCCATATCTCTGTCCCGACCATCTGCCCTGCGCAAGATGGAAATAAGGAGGGGAGGCTGACCAGGCATAGAGACTCCTTGATCTGTGGGTTCCCAAGCTGGAGACGGGGGGAACCAGGGGGAAGCAGGATGGCAGGCGCTCAGATTCCCTTGACCTTACTCATAAGGCGCCGGCGGCCAGTTCATCGGCGAACTGTTTGAAAGGCAAGACGTCAATGCCGTCTTTCGTTCTCATTGCCGGGCCCTGCGGATAGACAACGATGCGTCGCTTCAAGTCCTTAAGCGGTTGGATGGCCCGCAGACCTTTGCACCAGGCATCTGTAAACGTGTTACCGGATTTTACCTCTATCGCGATCAAATCCGAACCTCTCAGCAGGACAAAATCGACTTCCATCCCGGATTGGCCCGATGGCGCCCAGTAATACATATCGTCAAAGAGGCCTCCATAGTCCTTATATGCACGCAGCAACTGGGCCACCATTCCTTCGAACAAGGCCCCCTTCTCTTCTGGTATCAGCGGACCCGAAGCCCGTTTCATGGTCCTTACAATGCCCGGATCGCACCAATACCATTTCGGGAGCTTCCTCTCCCGCACACGCAGTCTGGCCTCGTAGGCAGGAAGCCGAAAGCACAGATGTGTCTCTTCGAGGATATCGAGATAACCTGTTACAGTTGTTCTTGCCACGCCTGCTTCCCTGGCAATATTGGTAACATTGATATTCTGACCGTGAAAAAGGGCTGCAACAGGCAGGAAGCGGGCAAACCCCGGCAGATTACGAACAAGTGCCTCGGCCTGGATCTCTTCTTTCAGATAGAGCTGTGCATAGGCGGTAAGTGTCTCCTGTCTGGCGCTGGAATCCCAGACGATGGGCAGAGACCCATATTGCATGACCTCTCCCAAGTCGAATTGCTCGCCAAGCTCCTCGGGTACAAAAGGATGCATGGATCGTCGCAGAGCGCGTCCTGCAAGGAGATTGACCCCTGCACGCTTGAGCCTGCGTGCGCTCGAACCGCAGAGGACGAAATTCAGCCGTTTCTCCTCCATGAAACGATGGACCTCGTAAAGGAGGTCCGGTAGCCGCTGCACTTCGTCTACGATCACCCAGCGGCCGCTCGGAATGGCGCGCAGCTCACCTGCAAATTGACCGGGATTCGAAAGTAGCCGTTGGTAGGTTTCCTCGGAGAGCAGATCGACAACGTGGGCATCGGGAAACATGGCTCTGAGCCAGGTGCTCTTGCCTGATCCCCGGGGGCCCAGAAGAAAGAAACTCTGTTCCGGGGCTTTGAGTATTCTCTTCAGCATGTCTTGTCAGCTTCAGCGTCGTTTTTCGTTGAAAAATGACGACAGGGTAACCAAATTGCGTTGGCATGTCAAGCATTCATTTGTTCAGGGCGCGATCAGAAATATCGGGTTTCATCCGTGAATCCGATCCAGCTTGACAGAATCTTTTCCATGGCCTCCTTGATGCAGGATTTTTTGTAACATTGCAAGGATTCTTACAAAGGACCATCGATGGTTGGGCGGCCTTATTATTATGCCCCGATATTCAGCAGTATATGTTAAAGAGCAGGGCGTTGAGAGAATTACAGAAAAAGGGGTGTGCTGATGTAGCGCTCTCCGGTGCTGGGGAGGATGGTCACGATTGTCTTTTGGGAATTCTCGGGCCTTCCGGCGATCTGAAGGGCCGCCCAGACCGCCGCACCTGACGATATTCCGCACAGGATGCCTTCCTTTCGGGCCATTTCTCTCGCGACCTTAAAGGCATCTTCATTGGTAACGGTAATAATTTCGTCAATTATCCGGGTATTCAGCACGTCAGGCACAAAGCCTGCTCCGATACCCTGTATCTTGTGGGCTCCGGGCTGACCGCCTGAGAGAACCGGCGAGTCATAAGGTTCCACCGCAACGGCCTTGAAGGATGGCTTCCGGTCCTTTATCACCTCTGATACGCCCGTGATGGTCCCCCCTGTACCGACCCCGGCAACCAGGAAGTCCACCGCCCCCTTGGTGTCCTGCCAGATCTCTTCCGCCGTTGTTTTTCGATGGATTTCGGGATTCGCAGGATTTGAAAACTGATCAGGCATATACGCCCCTGGGGTGTTATCAAGTATCTCACGGGCCATCTGAATGGCGCCCTTCATGCCTTTCGCCCCGGGCGTCAGTACCAGTTCAGCGCCCAGGTGCCTCAACAGTTTCTGTCTCTCCTGGCTCATGGTATCCGGCATGGTCAAGACGAGCCGGTAGCTCCGGACGGCGCATACAAACGCCAGGGCGATCCCCGTATTGCCGCTTGTGGGCTCCACGATCAGGGTATCCTTTCCGATAAGGCCCTGTCTCTCAGCGGCTTCGATCATGGCCAGACCGATACGGTCCTTGACGCTTCCCAGGGGATTCTTGAATTCCAGTTTGGCCAGCAGGGTTGCCGGTCGTCCCTCGGATATTTTGTTGAGTCTTACCAGGGGAGTGGCACCGATGGTGCGGGTAATGTCCGAGAAGATCAAACTCATGGTTTCAAATCCTCTTCCTTAACGTGTTGTCTTTTCGTCCGAACGTTTACCCTGGATGATCAATTCCGGGCGTTTCAGAAAGACCCGGGTGTCCGAAGGGACCGATTCGGTCAGCCACACATTGCCGCCGATTACCGAACGGGCCCCGATCACGGTTTCTCCGCCAAGGATAGATGCCCCCGCGTAGATCACCACGTCGTCTTCAATGGTGGGATGCCGTTTCCGGGTGCGAAGGTCCTGGATGGCCCCCCTTGGAAGAGAGAGCGCCCCCAATGTGACGCCCTGGTAGATCCTCACACGGTCGCCGATGATAGTGGTCTCACCGATAACCACGCCGGTCCCGTGATCGATAAAGAAACTCTCGCCGATATGTGCCCCGGGATGGATGTCGATGCCTGTTTGGCTGTGGGCATATTCTGTCATGATCCTCGGGATCAGGGGGACCCCCTGCGCATAGAGTTGATGGGCGATCCGGTAGATGGTGACGGCCGACAGTCCCGGGTAACTGAAGATGATCTCATCATCGCTTTTTGCAGCCGGGTCCCCCTCCCGGGCCGCAAGGACATCTAAGGCAAGGGCCCTGCGCAGGGCAGGCATCTCTTTCAACAGATGGATGGCTGCCTCATATCCCCTGTCCAGGCACTTAGAACAGGGCTGATCGTAACGCAGGCAATCATGTCGGATGGAGAGGGTCACCTGTTCGGCCAAGGCCCCAAAGAACCCTGTGACCTCCTGTCCCAGGTAGTAACCGAGATTGATCCTGTCGATCCGTGCACGGATGAAATAACCTGGGAACAGGATCATTTTTGCCTTTTCGATGAGGGCAATGATCGATTCCTGTGACGGAATGGGCTCCGGGCTCACATGTTCGAAGCACTCTCGCCCGTCGCAGGAAACCACAAGCCGGTCCACGATGCCGGGGATTTCCTGCCGGTAGCGTTCTGCACTGGATACCTCCATCCGGCATTCATCTTCTCTGGGCGTCTGCTCCATAACACTTCCTCTCGGGCGTGAGGTGAATGAGCTGAAAGCTCAAAGCTCAAAGCATTTCAACATCAAAATCAAGAGGTTAGAAAAGCCAACATGCCAGCATCCTAGTCATCCACCCATCCAGTATCAAGTATCCAGTATCCAGTATCCATCTCACGTTCCTGAAGCGCAGGCCTGGGCCTCAGGTTTCCAGAAGGGGGAGAATCCCCTCAGTTTCTCAATAATCGGGGGGAGTTTGTCGATCACTACGTCGACCTCTTCGTCGGTATTGTAGACGCTGAGGCTGAGCCGTACGGATCCGTGAGCCATGGTAAAAGGCACCCCCATGGCGCGGAGTACATGAGACGGCTGAAGGGAACCGGAGGTGCAGGCCGATCCTGAAGAGGCGCAGATGCCGAATTCATCCATGAGCAGGAGAATGGCCTCCCCCTCAACAAACTCAAAACTGATATTGGTGGTATTGGGGAGCCTTTCGGCGCCGCCCCCGTTCACACGGCTTTGGGGAATCCGGTTCAGCAGCCCTTTTTCCAGCCGGTCTCTGAGTTCCTTGACCCGGGTGTTCTCCTCTCCCATCCGTTGGGCCGCCATCTCGCAGGCCCTGCCGAGGCCGATGATGCTGGCGGTATTTTCTGTTCCTCCCCGACGCCCTCTTTCCTGGTGCCCGCCGATCAGGAATGGAGCGAATTTGGTGCCCTTCCGCACATACAGGACGCCTACCCCCTTGGGGGCATGGAGCTTGTGGCCTGAGATGGAGAGCATACCAATGGCGCTCTGTTGAAGATCAATGGGGATTTTTCCCACGGCCTGAACCGCATCGGTATGAAAAAGGATCCCCCGGTCTTTGGCCAATTGGGCTGCCTCTTCCACAGGAAAAATCACCCCGGTTTCATTGTTGGCCCACATCATGCTGACAATGGCCGTATCCGGGGTCAGGCTCTCCTTGTATTGATCCATGTCCAGCCGGCCTTTCCTGTCCACCGGGACCTCGGTCACGCGACAACCTATTTTGGTCAGCTCGTTGCCGAGGACCTTTACGGCGGGATGTTCCACACGGGTGATGACAACATGCATCTTGTCTTTCCCTGTATTCAGAGCGGACATGATGGCGGTATTGTCGCTTTCAGATCCGCAGCTCGTAAAGATAATCTCTTCAGGAAAGGCCCCTAAGATGGCAGCCACCTGTTCTCTGGCTTCCCTGATATTCCGGGCGACCTGGCCGCCAAAGGAGTAGGCGCTGCTGGGGTTTCCGTACAGATCCGTGAGAAAGGGAAGCATGGCTTCCAGCACCTCCGGCGCTACCCGGGTGGTGGCGTTGTTATCCATGTAGATGGTCTTCATTTGGGCACCTCCTCGACGATCAGTTCGGGCCACACCAGTTCCCGAAGCTTGGCCTCCACAAAATGGGTCAGTGTCAGTTCCGAGGCCTTGCAAACGGCACAGGCGCCTCGTGAGGCGACCAAAACCCTATTGCCGATCACATCCACCAATTCGATATCTCCGCCGTCCTGCTGCAGCGAGGGCCTGATTTCCCGTTCGAGGGTCTCCTCGATCATCTTGATTTTCTGGATGTTGCTCAGCCTGGGCCGTTTGACCGGCGCTTCCTCCTCGCGAACCCTGGCGATTAGCTCCCGGATGGCGTCGTGGCATGACTCGCAGCCGCCGCCGGCCTTGGTATAATTGGTGACTTCCTCCACTGACGTGAGATTATTTTCCCGAATTGCCTTTTCAATCTCCATATCGGTGATTCCAAAGCATTCACAGACAATCTTCCCTTCCTTTTCTTTCGGCGCCTCTCCTCTATAGTTGGAAAGGGCCGATTCAAGGGCCTGCCGTCCCAGGACGGAGCAGTGCATCTTTTCTTTGGGAAGGCCCCCGAGATAATCGGCAATGTCCTGATTGGTTATCTTTTCAGCCTCTTGCACACTTTTCCCCTTGAGCATTTCGGTGAGGGCAGAGGCTGAGGCGATAGCACTGGCGCAACCAAACGTCTTGAATTTCGCGTCTTCAATCTTGCCGTTGTCGTCCACCTTCAAAGTAAGTTTAAGGGCGTCTCCGCAGGCCATGGAGCCTACTTCGCCCACAGCGTTGGCATCTTCCACTTCCCCGGGGTTCCGGGGATTCAGAAAGTGCTCCTTTACCTTGTCTGTATATTCCCACATAAGCGCCCTCCCTATAAAAAGCCGGTTAAAAGTGAAACCCCGTCCATATGGTCGAACAGGAGCTTGAGATTGCCATTGTTTAAGATACATTTTTAGCACAAAAGGTGCAATATCTCAACAAACAATGGCTCATCGATTCAGATCGCTATGGCGGCAGCGAAGACCCGTTCATCCTTTTCAATCTCATTGTCAAGGTTATGGCGGGCTGCATGACCGCATAATGATGTGTGATGCCGTTCAGAATAACGCCGTAATCCTTTGAAAAACCTTGACCGGGAAAGTCGAATGGAGTTAATAGGGTGATCCAGATATTGAATCACTGAATTCAAAAGGAGGTGGCAAGATGGGTAATTTCCGATGTGTCATACTCATTGCGGCAGCGGCAGTCTTCGTCTGGAGCGCTCAGGCCATATCTGCGGAATATTACGTGATCGAGAGCGGTTCCGGCATCATCCTTATCACAGATCACAAGCCGCAGGGTGGGGCGACCCTGTTGAAAGGGCCTTTTGAGACGGAAGAAGCGGCTCGGGAGGCGCTTACCGACGAGGAAAAGGAAAGGCTCGGCACACCAGGGAAGGGCCAGGGTCAGGGGAAAGGACAGGGCAAAGGGCAAGGTCAAGGTCAAGGCAGAAACAGGTGAGAAAGGGGATGCTATGAAGGATGAGAGAAGTCCGGAATGCGCCAAGTGTTCTGTCAAGGATCGAATCTGTCGGGTGAAGGATGGAAAGGGACCTGAGTCGTGTCCTACGATAAATTACCGGGAGACCATTTCAAAGGCTGAAAAGGAATACGAAAAGCCAGGGATTCACGAATTCGCCAGGATGGCATCCATCCAGGAATCCGAGTGCTACAGCAACCGGCATATTCAACCCTATGTATCGCATCCTGTCAAGCCGCGGGTGCAGGAGATCTGCGAGTTTGCCCAGAAGATGGGATATCGTAAGCTGGGCATCGCCTTTTGCACCGGGCTTCACCCAGAGGCAAAGGCCCTGACCCGGATACTGGAGGCCCAGGGGTTTGAGGTGGTGTCCGTTGTGTGTAAGGCAGGCGCCATACCCAAGGAAACCATCGGGGTCAAGGACTCGGAGAAAGTACAGATTGGAAGTTTTGAGTCCATGTGCAGCCCCATTACTCAGGCAACCATCCTCAACAGGGAAAAGACCGATTTCAACATCCTGGTGGGTCTGTGCGTCGGCCATGACTCGCTGTTTTTCAAATACAGCGAGGCCTTCTGTACCGTACTGGTTGCAAAGGACCGTGTCCTCGGCCACAATCCGGCAGCGGCTCTGTATACCTCCGGCACCTATTATGCCCGAATGCTCCGCAAAGGATTTTGAGAAACCGCCAGGCTAAGGTATCGCTCTCCCTCACGGAACATGAGCCGCTTATCCACCATCACTTGGAGGAAGGGTCGGATACGGTCTTCACCAAACTGGGGAAACCGGGCAAGGATTTCGGCCATGGAACGCTGGGTATCGCAGAAGAGGTAAATGGCCCGGGAGGTCCCTTTCAAACGATGGGTCATGGGCTCGTCATCCAGCCGACGCTCGCGGATAATCAGAAAGCTCTGTCCGTCCATGTAGGAAAGAATCGGGTCAAACCCGGGTTCCTGGTGCATGCGGTCATAAAATGCACGCCATTCCGCCAGTTTTTTCCGGACCGGCGCCCACATCCGGCGTTGATGCCGGACCCCTCCATGATATCCCTGCATCATGAACCGGAGTTTCCCCAGTTCTTCTGTCGGAAACAGATGCCGATAATCCGGGTGGTTTCCCTTCAGGCGAATCCCGTATCGGTCAGGGTCCCGCCACAGGGGGCTCCCATACCCGAGCCAGAGATCAATCCCTTTCAGGGGCCGAAACGGAAAGGCAAAGGACAGGTGGTCGAGGGTCTCGGACACGTCCATGGAATCGCTGGAAGGAAAACCGAGGATGAGATTTCCGGTAAGGTCCGGAAGGTTATGGGACTCGCAGTTCTTCATGATCTCGAAATTGTCAATGGCCGTGGTCCCCTTGTTGAGCCTTTTGAGGAGACGGGTGCTCAGGGCCTCTATGCCTACCTGGACCTCCTGCATGCCGGCAGACGCCATGGCCTCGAGAACGGCCCGGGATGTCTTCGCCCGAATCTCAGAGAACAGCCGGAGATCCAACCCCAGCGCCTGGATGTCGCGAAAGCGCCTTTCCAGTCCCTTGGCGGGGAGCAGATTATCCATGAAGGATGCATGAAGGACCTGGTGACGGTTGACCAGGGTATGGATTTCCAGGACGGTTCTCTCACGGCTTTTTGCCCGATACCCGCGCCACTGGAGGTTGAGGTTGCAGAAGGCGCATCCGGCTCCCCCTTTGTTCCACCAGCACCCCCGCGACATTTCCATGGGAAGCTTGGGCAAAAAGGCGTGCCGGGGGCCTGAAGACGCCAGGTCACGGAAGTAATCCGTGTAATCGGGAATCGGGAGTTCGTCCAGATCAGGGACCTGCTGATGGGCATCTTTGGCCGGGGGGCTCCCTCTGTGGATCAGACCGGGAATGTCCGGCAATGGCGTGACGTCATGGCAGGCCCGTATCGCTTCGGTCAGTTGGAGCAGCGGCAATTCCCCTTCGCCGCGAATCACATAGTCGATCTCCGGAACGGCCTGAATAAGACTTTCACCCAGGGCCCCCGCACATGCAGAACCGCCTGCCACGATCGGCAGCCGGGGCGCACGCCGCCTGATTTCACGGATGAAATAGAGCGAACTGGTCAGTTGGGCCAGAGAGATGGAGAATCCAACCAGGAGGTAGCGGTCCCACGGTTGTGCGTCTGCAACGGCAAGAGAAGCGGCCTCGATCTGACCGCAGAGGTCTTGGAAATCCGTTGACCTCAACCGAGGATGGCCGCGGCCCTTGCGGTTCCAATACCGGTCGACCGTTTCCATCCGGTCGGGGTAGAGGAGGGCGGCGTAGGGGGATTCTGCAATCCACGACCGTTCAGACACGACATGATAGAGCGGATAGCCGATGGCCTGGGCGATTTTGAGGTAGGCGTGGAACGTATCTACTCGAATATCGGGAAGGCCCTTTTCGAGAAAGGCCTTGAGGGCGCCCAATTGAATCGATGGCCGGTCAAACAGGGGCCAGGGCGCGGACAGGAGGGCGATCCGGCCTTCAGGGGCCGGGCCTGGTTTAGTTTCCTTCATGATACCATCTCCCGGCCAGGTGGCCCTGTTTCCCCCTGGTCCTCATGCCATAATCTATCTAAAGCGGCATAGCCGCAAACAAAAATGTCTTACACAAAGTCACAAAGTTTTTGGGGTCCCGGGTATCGATCATCTTGTTTCCAATCCGCTATTCAATCGACAATCACAAATCCTATAGATGCTAAATCCTGACGCGGCACATGCTCCGGGCATGCAGATAGTGCTGAGGCACGCAATTCCTGCCCTCGCATTTCGTAAGCAGCTCCGCACCGGTTGCCCCCATGCTGGTGAAGATCAGGGTGTCTCCTTCTTCGATGACCGGCGGGGCATCTGGGAGGTCTATCGAGTTTCCCGGTCCTGCGGCCTGCCCGATGATGCGCGTCTTTGATGCCGTTTTTCCACTATCGGGCCTTGACAGGTTGACAATTCGATGAGAGATGCCGCACCTGCCATTGTAGACCGGGGCTTGCATATCCGCATTGATCCTGATGCAACGTGTCCCCTCCTGTTCGCCGGCCTCGACAACCCGGGTTATCAGGACGCCGGCGCGGCCAAGCATTCCATACGGCAGTTCCAGCCACAGGTTGAATCGGGGACAGGCATGGGCGAAGGTCTCCAGATACTCGCCTAACGCCGGGACATCCATCAGCTCCTTTTCGCGATGCATCTCTTGTTCCGTGCCGTTTCCCAGGATGAGGGCGGCCTCATCAGGAAAATGTGCCAATGCCCCAGTGAGAAATGACAGGGTGTCATCCGGACCGCACACAGGGCGGGCATCTGTCTTTAAGGAGCAATAGAATCCCTGCACAGAGATCCCCGTTGTCCCGATCTCTGTTTGATCAGTACCCATATCCCCGCGAATGAAAACTCTCCTGTCTTGAAAAACATCCGGCCATCGCTTTATTGCACTCAGATCGTCTACCACCACTTGCACGCAGCCATCGAATGCCCGCGCAAAATCCCGACCGGTGGCAGCGACAGGAAAGAACACGATCCGCTCCGGATCAAGTCCGGGGAAATCCCTCAAGAGGCCGTCCATCTCATCACACGAGATGCACCGAAACCCCACGCCCTGCTCCACTGCCTTTCTCAGGATCTTCGGAAGGGGATTTGCATGGACAGGATAGAAGAGGCGATCGATGACATCGATCGATAACAGGTCGAATAAGATCTCATTCAATGTCTCCTCATTGAAGACATAGAGGGGAGATCCCTGGCCGGTCATGGCCAGCAATTCGTCTCTGCGGGACTGCCACCATTCAGTTTCCATTGCTTGGAGATTCTACAATCTGTCCGACAGGAGGTCAATACGGCTTTTTGCTAAAGAAAGGGCCGCCGGTTCGTCAAGGCACCTTCTCGAAAGGGGCCGCGGTTGGCTTTTCATTGACCCCTCAAGAATTTCATTAAAACAACGTGCCCCCCTACACAACTCGGGCAAAATCCATCTTGCCCAATAATCTACATCAAGGCACATCATAAGCCAATTTAAAATGATTTTTAAAGTCTCCGTCACTTCTTTTGCCAATTCGTAACTTCTCAATAAGTTCGGGTGGAATTCATCCGTAAGGATTTCATAAAAGGCTTACGCCTAAACTCCAATAATTCAAATTAATCTCGATTACACCATATTAAGGATATGGATATTGTTCATACCCGAACTTATTGAGAAGTTACGCCAATTCGATTGAACTCCATGTGATCACGGGGAGACGTCCTCATGGAAATCCGATGCAAGCCAGGTAATGAGGCGTTCTTCCTCCAAATGCCCTTACGGGCACACTACAAACCTCTATGGGTCAATCGCGACCAAATACGATTGAGCTTGAGCGGGAAACGCTGAACCCGCGAACGGTGACCCCTCCTGCAATGCAATCTTTACATAACGCTAACAAAATGCTAACATTTTGTTGTTAAATAACTCAAGTTTCGCACCCCTTCGCGTTCCAGACCGGGAGGTATCAGGTCCGT